>CAZKNV010000115.1:0-6330 GCA_964554145.1 uncultured Burkholderiaceae bacterium | reverse complement strand
GTTTTCGGGTTTCGTCCCGGCCGCTGCGGCTTGTCACGCAGCTGAAAGTTGCCAAAGCCCGACAGCTTGACCGATTCGCCGCGCTCGAGCGCTTGTCTGATCTCGTCGAAGAATCCATCCACCATGTCCTTGGCCTCGCGTTTGTTGAGCCCGAGTCGATCGAACAGCGCTTCCGCCAGTTCGGCCTTGGTCATGGTCTTCGCGTTGCGGTCGGCAGCGTGCATTGCGCCGGCCGCCCGCGGCAAATCGGGGAACTTGAAGTCGGCTGTCATCGGCGGGTTATCTCGCATGCTCGGCTTTACTGGCGCAGGCGTGCTCCAAATCGCTGTTCAAGAACCTCGAGAATTGCGCCAAGGGCGGCATCGGCATCGGCATCGCTGACAGGGCGCTCAGTATCTTGCAGAACCGCTCGGAAGGCAAGATTTTTCTCGTTATTTAACAAAGCGTTAGCGCTCGCTTCCGCGACTTTGGTTGAATTTGGGGGAGCACGGTACACGTCGAATAGACGGAAGGCGCGCAGCGCCGACAAGCGGCCATCTGAGCGCGACTGCGCGCGGATTGCATCGATCACGGCCTGCGCCGGCACCGAGTCGCCTACCGTCACAGAGATGTCGCGTTGTACCGGCTGAAATCTGGAAATCTCTGCATGTCGCCGCAGCGGCTGCTCGAGCAGGGGCGCAAGATCGAGCTCAAAAACGACCGGCGCCTTCGGCAGTTCGTACTTCTGCTGCAGGCGCGGATGCAATTGCCCGATATAGCCGGCGCGTCGGCCGTCGACCTCAACGACCGCGCTGCGGCCGGGATGCAAGGCGGGGTGAGGCTCCGCCACGAACCGCGCAGATGGAAGCAATCGTTCGACATCGCCCTTGACATCGAAAAAATCGGCGTCGCGCGTGTGCGTGGCCCATTGCTCGTCGTCGTTCGGCCCGTAGGCCAGGCCGGTGACTCTGCTCGGCTGATCGACTCCCGCAACCTGCAATGGTCCGTCGTGCACTTGTAGATCGCGCCGATAGATACGGCCGATCTCGAACACGCGTACGCGAGCGGCTTTGTGGTTCAAGTTATATGACAGCGCATTGACCAGACCACCGAGCAACGTGCTTCGCATGACCGACATCTGGCTTGCGATCGGATTCAGTACGGCGATCGGATCGCTGTTGGCGGCGAAGTCGAGCTCCGATGCGGCATCGACGAACGAATAACTAATCAGTTCCGTATAGCCCGCCAGCGACAGGGCGCAACGCACGTCATGTGCGCTGCGCCGCTCTTCAGGTTCGGCGCGCATCACGGCCGGAACACGCGGCGGGTGCGCCGGAATAACGTCGTATCCGACCAGTCGCGCGACTTCGCCGATCAGATCCTCCTCGATTTCCAGATCGAACCGGAAGCTGGGGGGTGTTACGACGAACGTGTCGTCCTGCTGCTCGAACACGAAACCGATGCGACGGAAGGCCGCGGCGATCGCGTCTGCGCCGATCGCCATGCCAAGCACCCGGCGGCAGCGCTCGATGCGCATCGTGATCGGCCGGCGCTGCGGCAGCGCCATCACTTGATCGTCGATCGGCCCGGCTTTACCTCCGCAGATATCGATGATGAGTCGCGTCATGTATTCGATATGGTCGGCGTTGGTAGCAAAGTCGACGCCACGCTCGAACCGGTGCGCAGCGTCGGTCGAAAAGTTATAGCGACGCGCGCGGCCGCGAATCGAATCGGGCCACCAGAAGGCCGCCTCGAGATAGACGTTGCGCGTCTGCAGCGAGACCGCGGTTGCGGCGCCGCCCATGATGCCGGCCAGCGCTTCGACGCCGGCTTGATCGGCGATTACGCCAATGGTCGAATCGACGTCGACCGTCTGGCCGTTCAGCAACTCGACTCGCTCGCCGGCGCGCCCCCAACGCACGGTCAATCCGCCCTGCACTTTGTCCAGATCGAACACGTGCGTCGGCCGGCCGAATTCGAGCATGACGTAATTCGAAATATCCACCAGCGCAGAGATCGGCCGTTGTCCGCTGCGTTCGAGTCGTTGCTTGATCCAGCCCGGCGTTTGCGCGCGCGCATTCACGTCGCGAATCACGCGGCCTGCAAAGCGGCCGCACAAATCGGACGCTTCAATCACCACGGGAAGGCGGTCGGCAATCCCGGGCCGCACCGGTTCTATGGCGCGCAACGACAGTGGCGCTCCGCCAAGTGCCGCGACTTCGCGCGCGACACCAATCACACTCAGACAATCCGCACGATCGGGCGTTAGCTTGATCGTCAGCTTGCGATCGTCGAGCGCCAGGTAGTCGCGCAGATCCGTCCCGATCGGCGCATCGGCATCGAGAAGCAGCAAACCGCCGTGATCGTCGGACAACCCGAGCTCGCGCGCCGAACACAGCATGCCCTGCGACTGCACGCCGCGCATTGTGGCTATCTCGATGCGAGCGCCTCCGGGGAGCGTCGCGCCGACAACGGCGCACGGCGCCTTGATTCCCGGCACCACATTCGGCGCGCCACAGACGATCGAAAGAGTCTGCATGGCGCCTACATTCACCTCGCACACGGTCAGTTTGTCCGCGTTCGGATGTTTGTCGACGCGCTTGACCTCGCCCACGACCACGCCGGCAAACGGCGGCGCGACCGGCTCGTTGCTCTCGACTTCGAGCCCTGCCATCGTCAGCCGCTCGGACAACTGTCCGCTGGAGAGCGGCGGGTCAGCGTAGCTGCGCAACCACTGTTCGGAAAATTGCATGGTCGTGAGCTATCTGAATTGATGAAGGAAGCGCAGGTCGCCGTCGAAAAACATGCGCAGGTCATCGACGCCATAGCGCAGCATCGCCAGCCTTTCGAGGCCCGAGCCAAACGCGAAGCCGATCGTTTTCTGCGGATCGAGGCCGAAGTTGCGCACCACGTCCGGATGCACCTGCCCCGAGCCGGAGATTTCCAGCCAGCGGCCCTTGCGCGGACCGCTGGTAAACATCATGTCGATTTCAGCCGACGGCTCGGTAAACGGGAAATATGACGGCCGAAAGCGCACTGACAGTTCATCAGTCTCGAAAAAGCAGCGCAAGAAATCCGTGTAAACAGCCTTCAGGTCGGCGAAGCTGATGTTGTCATCGAGCCATAAGCCTTCGACCTGATGGAACATCGGCGAATGAGTGGCGTCGCTGTCGACCCGGTAGCAGCGGCCGATCGCGATCACCTTGATCGGCGTTTGGTGCATGCGCGCATAGCGGACCTGCATCGGGCTGGTATGTGTGCGCAGTACCAGCGGTCGGGCCTCACCGTCCTGCGCATCGACATAGAACGTGTCCTGCATCGAGCGCGCCGGATGATTTTCCGGACTGTTCAGCGCGGTGAAGTTGTACCAATCGGTTTCGATCTCCGGGCCTTCGGCAAAATCGAAACCGATCGAGCGGAAGATTTCCTCGATTCGCATCCACGTGCGAGCGATTGGATGAATCGCACCCTCGCTGCGTCCACGGCCGGGCAGCGTGACGTCGATCGATTCCGCCGCCAACTGCTCATTGAGCCTGACGTCAGCCAGTGCCTGACGGCGCTCGGACAGCAGCCGTTCGATCGCCTCCTTGGCGGCGTTAATTCCGGCGCCCGCCTCGCGCTTCTGCTCTGCAGACAGCTTGCCGAGCGCCTTCAGCCGCTCGGTAATCGCGCCGCTCCTGCCGAGAAAGCGTGCTTTCTCGTTCTCGAGCGCGGCAGGCTGCCTTGCCGCCGCAAACGCGGCGCGTGCTTCGTCTACCAACCGATCGAGATCAATGTTCATCTTTCAAACAAAAACGGGGCCTTGCATCGGCCCCGTTTCATTTTCCTGTCGTTCAGCAATCAAGCGGCAAGCGTGGCCTTCACCTTTTCAACGACCGCCGCAAAGCCCGGCTTGTCGAGCACCGCCATGTCGGCCAGTATCTTGCGGTCCAGCCCGACCTCGGCCTTGTTCAATCCGTTGATGAATACGCTGTAACTGAGTCCGTGCTCGCGCACGGCCGCGTTGATGCGGGCAATCCACAAGGCGCGAAACACGCGCTTTTTATTGCGGCGATCGCGGTAGGCATACTGCCCCGCCTTCATCAGCGCTTCCTTGGCAACGCGGAATACGTTGCTGCGGCGGCGCGTGAAGCCGGCGGTCTGTGCCAGAACTTTCTTGTGACGCGCGCGGGCGGTTACACCTCGTTTGACTCTCGGCATGGTCGCTCTCCCTTACGCGTACGGCAGCATGCGGCGCACCGACTTGACATCGGCCTCGTGCAGATTGACCGCACCGCGCAAGTGGCGCTTGTTCTTGGTGGTGCGCTTGGTCAGAAAATGGCGCTTGGTCGCCTGACCGCGCTTGATCGATCCGCTGGCGCGAACCTCGAAACGCTTCGCAGCGCTTTTTTTCGTTTTCATCTTCGGCATAGTTATCCTGTTCAGGGGCGCTGGCGGCACGGCCGCCGGCAACTTATTTCTTTTTCTTAGGCGCCAGAACCATGACCATCTGGCGTCCTTCCAATCTTGGCATCGACTCGACTACTGCAGTCGATGCCAATTCGTCCCGCACTCGCTCCAGCAGCTTGACACCGAACTCCTGGTGCGCCATTTCACGACCGCGAAAACGCAGCGTGATCTTTGCCTTGTCACCCTCGTCCAGGAAACGGACCAAGTTTCGCATCTTCGTCTGGTAGTCGTTTTCGTCCGTCTGCGGGCGAAATTTGACTTCCTTGATCTGAATCTGTTTCTGCTTGAGCTTCGCTTCGTGCGACTTCTTCTGCTCCTGGTACTTGAACTTGCCGTAGTCCATCAAGCGACAGACTGGCGGCACGGCAGTTGGAGCAATCTCCACCAGATCGACCTGCGCTTCCTCCGCCATCCGAAGGGCGTCGGGCAGCTTTACGACCCCGAGCGCCTCGCCCTGGACTCCTGTTAGACGCAACTCTGGAGTATTGATTTCACCGTTGATCCGGTGCGAACGTTCTTGAGCGATATTTACCTCTCACAAAAATTAAATTTAAGCCGCGCTTGCCACCGCATTTGAAACATTCTGGCGTTGCTCGACGTCCAGCTTCAGACGCTCCGCAAACTCGGACAAAGGCATCACACCTAGGTCCGCGCCACCACGGGCACGCACGGCCACCGTATTTGCTTGCTTCTCTTTGTCGCCGACAACGAGAATGTAGGGGATTTTCTGCAGACTGAGGGCGCGAATCTTATAGTTGATCTTTTCATTACGCAAATCAGATTCCGCTCTAAAGCCTTGTTTTTGCAACGTTTGCGCAACGCTCTCCGCATATGCGGACTGGTGCTCCGAAATACAAGCGACGACGACCTGCACGGGCGCCAGCCAAGGCGGCATTGCGCCGGCGTAGTTCTCGATCAGCATGCCGAGAAATCGCTCCATCGAGCCAATGATCGCCCGGTGCAGCATCACAGGGGTCTTGCGGCTGTTGTCTTCGGCGACATACTCGGCGCCAAGGCGCTCCGGCATCGAGAAATCGACCTGCATCGTCCCGCATTGCCACTCGCGGCCGATCGAGTCCTTTAACCGATATTCGATCTTCGGACCGTAGAAAGCACCTTCGCCTGGCGCGATCGCGAACTCTACGCCGGAGCGCTTCAGCGAATCGATCAACGCCTGCTCGGCCTTGTCCCAGCTCTCGTCCGATCCGATGCGCTGCTCCGGGCGCGTAGAAACCTTGTAGAACACCTGCTCGAATCCGAAGTCGCGATACACCTTCTGCAACAGCGCCGTATACGCAACGCATTCATCGAGGATCTGATCTTCGGTGCAGAAGATGTGCCCGTCGTCCTGCGTAAAGCCGCGTACTCGCATCAAGCCGTGCAACGACCCCGACGGCTCGTTGCGATGACAAGCGCCGAACTCGCCGTAGCGCAGCGGAAGCTCGCGATAGCTGTGCAGATTGGCGTTGTAGATCTGCACATGGCCGGGGCAGTTCATCGGCTTTAACGCGTAATACCGGTTCTCCGACTCGGTCGTGAACATGTTCTCGCGGTACTTCTCCCAATGGCCGGATTTTTCCCACAACGAACGGTCGAGAATCTGCGGCGCCTTGACTTCGTGATAACCGTTGTCGCGATACACCAAGCGCATGTACTGCTCGACCGCCTGCCAGATCACCCAGCCCTTCGGGTGCCAGAACACCAGCCCGGGCGCTTCTTCCTGAAAGTGAAACAGGTCGAGTTCCTTGCCGAGCTTGCGGTGATCACGCTTCTCGGCTTCCTCCAGCATTTTCAGATACGCGTCCTGGTCTTCTTTCGTGCCCCACGCGGTGCCGTAGATGCGCTGCAGCTGCTCGTTTGCCTGGTCGCCACGCCAATACGCGCCGGCAACTTTCGTCAGCT
>CAZKNV010000114.1:0-6352 GCA_964554145.1 uncultured Burkholderiaceae bacterium | reverse complement strand
GCCAATCGCAATCTGGAGCACGCTCGATGAAAGCGGTTGCCGTCGAATGTGTCGGTATCGGCCTTGCGTACGGGTCGAATCAGGTTTTGCGCGACATCACGCTCGCGATCGAACCGGGCGAATTCTTCGCGTTGCTCGGTCCCTCCGGGTCGGGCAAGTCAACCTTGCTCAGGCTGATCGCCGGCTTCAATCAGCCGAACCGCGGCCGCCTGTTGGTCGACGGCCGCGACATCAGCGGCGTGCCACCGCATGCGCGCAACATCGGCATGGTGTTTCAAAGCTACGCGCTGTGGCCGCACATGAGTGTGCACGACAACGTCGCCTTCGGACTGGTCGAGCGGCGAGTCGCGCGCGGCGAGATCAAGCGCCGCGTGGGCGAAGCGCTGGCGCTGGTCGGACTCGGCGACTACTCGCAACGCCGACCTAACCAGTTATCCGGCGGGCAACAGCAACGAGTCGCCCTTGCGCGCACGATCGTCATCGAACCGCAGGTGCTGCTGCTCGACGAACCGTTATCGAACCTCGACAAGAAATTGCGCGAGCAGATGCGGCTCGAGTTAAAGCGGCTGCAGCGCACGCTCGGCATCACGACGATCTTCGTTACGCATGATCAGGAAGAAGCGATGACCACCGCCGATCGGATGGCGGTGCTCGATGCGGGCGTGCTGCAGCAAATAGGCCGGCCGCGTGAGCTATTCGATACGCCGGTGAATCGATTCGTTGCCGAGTTCGTCGGCAGTACGAATCTGATTCCCGGCCGCTATGACACTGCACGCAGGGTCTTCGTCGCCGAAGGGCTGGGCGACATTCCGCTGAAGGCAAGTGTCGAAGGCAATGCGCTGTCGATTCGGCCACACGTAGTGACGATTGCGGCCAATCGCGGTGCGTGCGGCGTCTGGTTCGATGGTGAAGTGCAGGAGAGCGAGTTCCTCGGCGAGTTCACGCGCTATCAAGTGCGAGTCGGTCAGACGCTGCTGACGGCAGATGCACCGCATCTTTCGACCACGCCGATCTATTCACGCGGCGCCCGCGTGCAGGTGGCGATCGATCCGGCGGAATTGCGCGTTCTACGGTGAACCGTCTGATGCTTGTCAGAGCGCCCGCGCCGAATCGAGGACATACCGCAGGCGCGATCGGCGCCCTGGTGCTACGGCACTGCTCTCTTTGCGCGAGCGCGCCCGCCGCGCCGGTGCTGCAGGTGGGCGACGATTTCGAGGAACGCCTTTACGAGGCGCGCGCCGCGCCGCTCCTCCAGGCAGACGACATGTGCATGGGTGAACATCTGCGCATTGCTGATTCTCACCATGCGGATCTCGGGATCGGGGATGTACTCGATCTCCGAGACGGCTCCGATGCCCACGCCCATGATCACGGCCTCCCGGATTGCTTCGCGACTGCCGATCTCCATCACCACGCGTGGCGTCACTTCTGCCCTCTTGAGCGCGTCGTCCAGAGCCTTGCGCGTGGTCGAACCGACCTCACGCAGGATCATGCCCTCGCCTTCGAGGTCCTGTATGCGAATTGACTTGCGCGCCGCGAAGCGATGGTTACGGTGCGCGAACACCACTATGGGGTGGCGGCTGTACGGCACAAAGTGGAATCGTGGGTCGTCGTTGAACTGCGCAAGCACGGCGACGTCGGTCTGGTAATCGACCAGCGATTGCAGCACTGTCGCGGAGTTGCCCACGCGTACCGACACCTGCATTCCGGGAAAGCGTTGATTGAAGCGCGCCAACATTTCAGTCACATGAAACGGGCCGACCGCGCCCACACGCAAATGGCCCGACTTCAGCTCGCCGGAGTCCACGAGCAGGTGCACGGTTTCGCTCTCGAGCGCGAAGATCCGCTGCGCGATCTCATAAAGCTGCTCGCCGAGAAGCGTTAGCGTCACTTTGTGCCCACGACGGTAGAAAAGCTCGCAACCGTAGCTTTCCTCGAGAAAGCGCACCTGCGTGGTAACCGTCGGCTGGCTGATATGCAGCAGCTTTGCCGCGCCCGTGAATCCGCCGGCACGCGCGACCGCATGGAACGACCTCAATTGGGTAAGCCGCATCTGTCCTCCCCGCGGCCAGAATAGCTTTTTTGAATGCACTACTGCAAATAAAACAATTTGATCAATAGTGGCGTGACGGGCACGCTGTACGCAACGGTCGCAAGATCGGAAAAAAAAGAGAGTTCGAAGGGAGACGTGTCTCATCGATATCAGAATCCGGTTGCGATCCGCTTTGGCGCAGGCTCGATCGCAGAACTGCCAAACGTTTTGGCGGCGCGCCGCACCGTGCTGGTGACGTTTCCGGAAGCCGAAGGCCTGGGCCTCGTCGCTCGGTTGCGCACTATTCTCGGCGCGTCGCTCACTGGTGTCGAAGACCGGATTGAGCCCAACCCCGATGTGAGCACCCTGGCCGCGATGTACGAGCGCTTCTGGCGCGAGCATGCCGATTGTGAAACGGTGGTTGCCGTCGGCGGCGGCAGCACCATTGACACCGCCAAGGCTTTGATGGTCGGGACCGCGAGCGGGCGCTTCGACGAGTTGATCACGCTGTTGTCGAAAGGCGCGCCGTTCAAGCCGCATTGCGTGAAGGCGTTGATTGCGGTACCGACCACGGCGGGAACCGGCAGCGAAGTAACTCCGTGGGCCACGATCTGGGACCGCGCCGCCGGCAAGAAGCATTCGCTGCACCTGTCCGAGACCTGGCCCGAGGCGGCGGTCGTGGACCCGGACCTGATGCTTACGCTGCCGCGCTCGATCACCGTGCAAAGCGGTCTCGACGCACTGTCGCACGCGCTCGAGTCGATCTGGAACGTGAATGCCAACCCGATTTCAGATACGTTCGCAGTGGCGGCCGCGCGTGAAGTCATGGCCACCCTGCCCGCGCTGCTCGACAAGCCGAAAGATGGACCGTTGCGCGCGCAGATGGCGCTCGCCGCGCTGAAGGCCGGGATGGCTTTTTCGAACACCAAGACCGCGCTTGCGCATTCGATTTCCTACGAGATGACGTTGCGCTTCGGATTGCCGCATGGCATCGCGTGCTCGTTCACTCTGCCGATGGTGCTTGAGCGCGCTATCGGTGTCGATCCCGCGCGCGACACTGTGCTGGCGCACGTGTTCGACGGCGACTTGCGCGAGGCGCCACGGCGCCTGGCGGGCTTTCTCGAGCGCGTGGGCGTGCAAACGGAATTCACCGCCTATGGCGTGAGCGCGGATGACTCCCGCCGTATGGTGGCGCAGGCAATGGATGGCGTCCGCGGCAAAAACTTTATCGGCGCGGGACGCTGACACCGATGGACCGGACCGATCGCATCACCAGCGTCATCGACCGCATAAGCATCTGGTCCGGCAAAGCCGTCGCCTGGTTGATCGTTCCGATGTTCGTCGTGCTCGTCTACGAGGTGATCGCGCGCAAGTTCTTTCACCCGACGATCTGGGCCAACGACATCGCCACCATGTGCTACGGCGCCCACTTCTTCCTCGCCGGCGCTTACACGTTGTATTTGCAGAAACATATCCGCACCGATTTTTTCTCGAAGAACTGGTCGCTGAAGACACAGGTGCGGATGGATATCGCGCAATACCTGCTGCTGTTCCTGCCGGGCATGGTGATGTTCACTTGGCTCAGCTGGGACTTCGCGGCCGAGTCGTGGGACCTGAGAGAGAGCCTGATGACCACGTGGCGCCCGCCCGCATATTGGTACAAGACGGTGATCCCCGTGAGCTCGGCGCTGATTCTGATTCAAGGCGTCGCCGAAGTTCTGAAGTGCTTCAAGACGCTGCGTACCGGCATTGATTACCGCCATCAGGAGGCGCCCGGTGAGCTTGTCTGAAGCGGGCACCTCCAAGCGAGCAGTTGGCCGATGAGTCACGAGATCCTCGGCCTCGTGCTGCTGGGACTGCTGTTCGTCGTCATCCTCGGCGGCTTCCCGATCTCGTTCACGTTGATCTTTTTGGCAATGGTGTTCGGCTACATCGGCATCGGCGAGCGTGTCTTCTATCTGATGACGTATCAGGTCTTCGGCGCGATGATGGACACCGTGCTCGCGGCTGTGGCGATGTTCACGTTCATGGGGTACGTGCTGGAAAGCGCCGGGCTGATGCGCCGGCTGTTCCACGCGGTGCAGTTGCTGTGCGGCCGCATGCACGGATCACTTTATCTCGCCACGATTTTGACCGCGACCCTGTTTGCCGCCGCTACGGGAATCGTCGGCGCTGCAGTCACCATCATCGCGTTGATGGCCGCACCGGTGATGCTGAAGGCGCGCTACGACGTTCGACTGTCGGCAGGAACGATCTGCGCGGGCGGCACGCTCGGCATTCTTATCCCTCCAAGCGTAATGCTGGTGGTGATGGGGCCGGTGCTCCAGGTGTCGGTGGCGCGGCTTTATTCCGGGGCGTTGCTGCCTGGGCTGCTTTTGGCGAGCCTGTACCTCGCCTACACGATGGTGCGCGTTTGGCTGAATCCGAAGCTCGGCCCGCCGCTGTCCGACGAGGAGCTCGACGTTCCCGCCAGCGTGCTCTTTCGCGAGTTCATCGTCGGCCTCATTCCTCCCGCTGCACTGATCATCGTCACACTTGGCTCGATCGTCTCGGGTTGGGCGACGCCGACCGAGGGTGCCGCACTAGGTTGCGCCGGTGCATTGATCGTGACAGCGGCGCATCGCCGGCTCACCTGGGCCGTGTTCAAGGATTCGGTGTTCCGCACAGTGCAAACCTCGAGCATGGTAATGATCCTGTTGGTGGCTTCGACCTTTATGGGCGCAGTGTTCTCAGCGCTCGGCACGCCGACCTTCATTGCCAACACGCTGGTCGAGTGGAACATCCCGCCCACCTTCCTGATCCTCGCGATCCTGGTGGTGTGCTTCATTCTCGGCTGGCCGCTGGAGTGGGTGCCGATCGTCGTCATCATCGTGCCGATCTTCATGCCGATCCTGAAGTTGATGGATGTGGACATGGTGTGGTTCAGCATCCTGCTCGCGGTAACGCTGCAGACGTGCTGGCTGTCGCCGCCGGTGGCGCTGTCGGCGTACTACCTGAAGGGTGTGATGCCGAAGTGGGATCTCGCCGACATCTACAAGGGCATGCTGCCCTTCATGGGCCTGCAGTGGATCGCAGTGCTGATTCTTTACTTCTTCCCGCAAATCATTTTGGCACTCCCGAACATGCTGTTCGGGACTAAGTAGGTAAGCTGACCTGTAAGAGGAGGACGACATGGAACACAGAAAGAACGATATGCAACGCAGAAAGTTTTTGGCCGGAGCAGGACTGGCGGCCGGGGCGGCGGCAACGCCGGCCCTCGCACAGGCCCCGGCGCAGTTCCGGTGGAAGCTGCAGAGCGCAAATCCGGCCGGCACACCCCACATGACGCTGCTCAACAAGTTCGCGTCGAACGTCGACAAGATGTCGAACGGACGGCTGAAGATCGAAGTGCTCACGAGCGGAGCGATCGTCAATCCGTTCGAGATACTGGATGCGGTCAACAAGGGGGTCGTCGATTCCGGCCAGTGGTGGACGCATTACGCGACGGGCAAGCACCCGGCGGGCGGACTGTTCAGCGCGCCGCTCGGTGGGTCTGGCAGCGGGCTCGACCAGATGGGGCAACTCGCGTGGTATATGCGCGGCGGCGGGCGCGATCTTTACCTCGAGTACTACCAGAAGATGCTGAAGGCCGACGTGATGCCGTTTCTCTACGCGCCCGACGGGCCCGAGTGCTTCGGCTGGTTCAAGAAGCCGGTGACCTCCGTGGCCGAGTTCACGAAACTGCGCTTTCGCATCTCGTCAGGACTGCCCAGCGATGTGCTGAAGGACATGGGGGGCATCCCGATGAATCTGCCAGGCCAGGAGCTGATCCCCGCCGCCGAACGCGGCATCATCGACGGCGTCGAGTGGATCAATCCGGCCAACGACTTGCCCCTGGGTCTGCACGACGTCTTCAAGTTCTATTCGATCCAGGGCCTGCACCAGGCCATCGACATCGCCGACGTAATTATCAACGGTGCCAAGTGGCGCGCGCTGCCGGAAGACCTCAAGACGATCGTCGAGGTGGCGCTCACGACTTCGCTTTTTGACGCCCTGCTCTTCTTCGCGCACGAGAACGCCAAGGCGCTCCAGGTCCTGATCAAGCAGAAGGGCGTGAAGATGTTCGATGCCCCGCCGGATTACGCGCCTGCGTTCATCAAGTCGGCCAAAAAAGTGCTCGCGAACTTCGAGGCGAAGGACGCCTTCTTCAAGAAGGTGCTCGAGTCACAGCGGGCATTCGCCAACGTCGTGGTGCCCTACACGCGCGAGACCTCGAAGCTCTCAACGTTGATCAGTGGCGCCGCCGAAGTGAGCTAAGGAGCGGCAACAAGGGAGAGGGGG
>CAZKNV010000113.1:0-6450 GCA_964554145.1 uncultured Burkholderiaceae bacterium | reverse complement strand
GAGCTTGCGGTCACCGGCGGCAGCGATGCGTCGCTGACGGTCGGACACGTGCGCGCATGGGATGCATTGCGCGTGCTGAGTCCGGACGCGTGCCGGCCATTTTCGAAGGACCGCGCCGGCCTTGTGCTCGGGGAAGGCGCGGCCGTGCTGGTGCTTGAGGAATGGGAGCGTGCGCGCGCAAGAGGCGCGATGATTCACGCGGAGATCGTCGGCTTCGGTATGAGCGCGGACGCGGGCGATATCACGGCGTCGGATGAAGCCGGCGCGGCGCATGCGATCGATACCGCGCTCGCCGATGCCGGCCTGCAGCCAACCGACGTGCAGTACGTGAATGCGCACGGGACCGGCACGCGTTTGAACGATCGCAGCGAGACCGCGGCGATAAGGCGCGTTTTCGGTGACCATGCGAAGGCGCTCGCGGTGTCGTCGACCAAATCGATGCTCGGCCACTGCCTGAATGCGGGTGGCGCTCTGGAGGCGGTGGCCACGGTGCTTTCAGTGCGCGACGGCATCGCGCCCCCGACCATCGGCTACCGTGAATTCGATCCCGAGTGCGATCTCAACTATGTGCCCAACGCGGCGCGCAACGTTTCGATCGGCGCAGCCTTGTCCAACTCGTTCGCCTTCGGCGGCTTAAATGCGGTCCTCGCATTCCGCAAGGCCAGATGACGACTGCGCATATCAATCGCATCGGCACCGCAGTGCCCGATCACGACGTGCATAACGACTTCGTCAAATTCGCGCGCACGATGCTGCCGGACGCAAAAACGCAAACCGTGTTCGACCGCATGGCCGAGCGCGCAGGCATCGCGCACCGCTACTCTTATCTGCGCGCCGGCCGACTCGATGCCGGCGAAGTCGATGCTGATGGCTTCTATCGGCGCGGCCGGTTTCCGTCGACCGCCGATCGAATGGCACTGTACAAACCGCAGGCGCTGCGGCTCGCTCGGCAGGCAGCGGCCGCACTGGATCTCGGCGACGATGCCGGCGCCCTGACGCACTTGATCGTTGCGTCGTGTACCGGCTTCACCGCGCCCGGGCTCGATCTGCAACTGGTCGGCGCACTCGGGCTGCGGCCCGATATCGAACGAACGATGATCGGTTTCATGGGCTGTTCGGCGGCAGTGCCCGCGCTGCGGGCTGCGCACCACATCGTGCGTTCCGACCCGGATGCCCGAGTGCTCGTGGTGAACCTCGAGCTGTCGACGCTGCACTTCCAGGAAACCTCCGAACTGGAAAAGGTACTGTCGTTCCTGTTATTCGGCGACGGTGCCGCAGCGGCGTTGGTCACAGCGGAGCCACGCGGCATCGCGCTTGATGAATTTCGCGCGGTGGTCATTCCGGACAGCGAAGAACTGATCACGTGGAACATCGGCGATCAAGGCTTCGATATGTACCTGTCCGGCCAAGTGCCGGCGCGCATCATGCGGACGTTAAAGGGGGAACTCGAGCAGTCGAAGGCCACCGATGTCTTGCGTGGCGGGGAGTTGGCCGAGATCGATCTCTGGGCGGTGCATGCCGGTGGCCGCACCGTGCTCGACGCCGTCGAAGCCGGCCTGCAGCTAAGCCCGCACGCGCTCGAAGCTTCGCGCGCGGTGCTCAACGACTACGGCAACATGTCGTCGGCCACGGTGATGTTCGTGTTGCAGCGGCTGCTTCGGAATTCCTCGCCCGGTGCCCGCGGACTCGCGATGGCGTTCGGTCCCGGCATGGTCGCAGAAACGTTCCGCTTCCGGTTGACCTGATGAATTTTTCGACGCGCAGCACGCAGGACGAGTTGATGGACGGCCCTGATACAAGTGCCAGTGACTACGCGCAATGCCTCGCCGACCTGGAGCAGGTCAACCGGTTCACTCTGACGCATCGTCCGACGCTGCGCTGGCTGGCGCATGCAATGCGAGGAATCCCGGTGTCCACACCGGTTTCGATTTTCGAGGTTGCCTATGGCCATGGCGATCTTCTGCGCGCGCTTCACGAGTGGGGCACCGCGAACGCGTACGTTATGACGCTGGCCGGTATCGATCTGAACCCGCGCAGTGCTCTCGCCGCACGCGCTGCAACGCCGGCCGGAATGCAGATTGACTATCAAACCGGCGATGTGTTTTCTGCCCCGCCCCCGCAGCCGTGTCCCGATTTCATCGTCAGCTCCCAGTTCACGCACCATCTGAAGGATTCGGAAGCCGTTGAGTTCCTGCGGTGGATGGAATCCAATTGCGCGCGCGGTTGGTACGTTTCCGATTTGCAGCGGCATGCAATTCCGTATTACGGTTTTCGATGGTTAGCGCGGATCGCCGGCTGGCACCGCATCGTGCGCTACGACGGCACTGTCTCGATCGCGCGCAGTTTCCGTCTTGCCGAATGGCGCGCATTGCTGCAGCAGGCCGGCGTCAAGGCGGAAGTCCGATGGCATGTGCCGTTTCGCCTTGGCGTGGGGCGGCTGAAATGAATCGTTCGTTGGATGGCGAGGTAGTAATCGTCGGCGGCGGCCTGGCGGGCGGTGCGGCCGCAGCGATGCTGGCACAAGCCGGACGTCGCGCGCTGTTGTTCGAGCGCGAGGCCGGTTCGTCGAACAAGATCTGCGGCGAGTTTTTGAGCGCAGAAGCGCAGCAGTATCTCGCACGCATCGGCCTCGACCTCGACGCTTTCGGTGGCCACGTTATCTCGCGGCTGCGGCTTGTGCGCGGTGACTCAGTGGCCGAGGAGATATTGCCGTTTCGTGGCCTGGGTCTGTCGCGGCGCGCACTCGACGACGCGTTGCTCAACCACGCGGCTGCTTGCGGCGCCGACGTGCGGCGCGGGCGTGAGGTCAGCATCGTGAGGTGCGCGTCGGGCGTGGATGTCGACGTTGACGGCGTCGGTCGGTGGAAGCCCGACACGTTGCTGCTGGCAACCGGCAAGCACGACGTGCGCGATTTGCGACGACAGCTTGTGAAGCCAGCCGAAGACCTGGTCGGATTCAAGACGTATTTCAGATTGGATCGGACGCAAACGCGAGCGTTGAGCGGAAGCGTCGAGGTGATCGTGTTCTCGCACGGCTATGCCGGCCTGCAATTGGTGGAAGGCGGTCACGCCAATCTGTGTCTGCTCGCCGATCGCGCGCAGTTTCGACAAAGCGGTGCAGCCTGGGACGGGTTGCTACAGGATTTAATGCGCGAGAGCGCGCATCTTCGGCAACGCCTGCAGGGCGCGACACCATTGCTCGGCCGCCCGCTGGCAATCTATCGCGTGCCGTACGGGTTCGTCCATGCGCCACAGGCGAGCGACCCGCCCAACGTTTACCGGCTCGGCGACCAGGTGGCCGTGATCCCTTCGTTTTCCGGCGATGGCATGGCGATCGCGTTGCACAGCGCCGCGCTCGCGGTGCATTCGCATTTACGCAGACGCGGCGCGCGCGTGTATCACCGGCGCATTCGCGCCGATGTCGCGGCGCAGGTTGCGCGCGCCTGCACGTTATATCGATTCGGGCGTTCGGCCGCCGGTCAGGCGATGCTGATTCCGATCGCCCGCGGCTGGCCGCGCGGTCTGCAGTGGGCCGCCAGGCTCACGCGAGTGCCGCCGCAGGCTGTAACCAGGGTGCTTGCTTCGTTCAAAACTGCTACATCTACCCACGCTGGCGCGCCGACGAGCACCAGCCACGCGCCTTGGCCGAATCTCGAACCTGATTGAATCTCGTTTTATCGGCTGCGTATCGGCCCCGAGCGCGAGCGCTCCACATAATACCCCTGGCTCGCCCAACCCCCGGCGGACCTGATTGACTTAACATTTCCGACCGCTTGAGCAAGGCTTCGGCGAGGCTCTTCATTGGAGAACGCGATGGGTGACATGTTCTGGAACATAGACTGGCACGGCATCTTTACACCGACGACCTCGTTGCTGGAGCTGGTTGTGCGAGGCACGATCATGTACTTCGTTATCTTCGGGCTGCTGAGGTTGGTGCTGAAACGGCAGGCCGGCGGAATCGGGACGACAGACATACTCGTCATCGTTCTGCTGGCCGAGGTTGCTGGAAACGCATTTGCGGCAGAGTACAAGTCCGTGGTGGAAGGGTCGGTTCTGGTTGGCACCATCCTGTTCTGGAGCTATACGCTCGAATGGGCGGGGCATCGGTTTCCGGCAGTCGAGCGGATTCTTCGCGCCCCGACAGTGGTTCTTATCGAAAACGGAAAGATGCTGCGCAAAAACATGAGAGCCGAACTCGTCACGAAGGACGAGCTAATAGCGCAGTTGCGCGAGAAGGGCATTGAGGACTGCGCCCAGGTGAAGCGAGCGTACATGGAAGCCGATGGCATGATCAGCGTCATCAAAAGGGCGGCGTAGCTTGAATTTCTGCGCCACGGGGCCTCAATCGGCGCTGCAAACGCTAGCGGCGGAGCGTAACGGTTGAAGCAAGGGTGCGCAGCGATCGTATTTGCGCTGATGAGCGTAGCGGCATCGGCGCAGACGTCGCCGCCGATTCGCCTCGCGATGATCGAAGCGTTCTCAGGTCCGTTTGCCAATACCGGCGAAGCGGTCGCACGAAATCTGCTGTTTGCCGTCGAGCGCGTGAACGCAGGCGGCGGCGTCAAGCTTCCCGGCGGTGCACGGCTGCTTCTGTTGGAAACGTTCGATTCGAAAGGCCAGGTCGAGGAAGCGCTGACGATGCTCCGGCGCGCTACCGACGCGCACATCCCGTTCATCCTGCAGGGCAATTCTTCCGCGGTTGCGGCGGGATTGATCGATGCGGTCAACAAGCACAACGAGCGAGTTCCCGCTGAGCGCGTGCTGTTTCTGAACTACTCGGCGGTCGATCCGGCGCTGACCAACGAGCGCTGCAGCCCGTGGCATTTCCGGTTCGATGCGCATGTGGAAATGCGCATGGCGGCATTGGTCGAAGCGCTCGCTGCCGATGCCGCCGTGTCGAAGGTTTATCTGTTGAACCAGGATTACAGCTTCGGCCAACAAGTGGCCGCGAATGCGCGCGCGATGCTGGCGGAGCGTGCGAAGGCGGTGCGCATCGTCGGCGACGAATTGCATCCGGTCGGCAAGGTGCGCGACTTTGCGCCGTACGTGGCAAAGATCAAGGAGAGTGGCGCGGATACCGTTGTCACCGGCAACTGGGGCAACGATCTGACACTGTTGGTGCGCGCCGCGCGCGAGGCCGGCCTGTCAGCGAGTTTTTATACCTTCTATGGCAATGGCCTCGGCGCTCCGGCAACGATTGGCGATGCCGGCGTCGGGCGTGTTCACGCGGTGGCCGAGTGGCACCCGAACGCAGCGCCGCCATCGATGGAGCGCGTGTATCAGGATTTTCGTCGCCGCTTTCCGGATGCGCGCGACGATTTTTTTCAGGCGCGTTCGATCGTGATGATCGAGATGCTGGTGCGGGCTATTGAGGCGGCGCAAACGGACGAGGCGCTTCCGGTTGCACGTGCGTTGTCCGGCATGAGCTTTGGCGCTGCTCAGGGAAATCCGCTCGGTAGCGTGACGATGCGCGCCGCGGATCATCAGTTGATCGGGCCGCTGGTCGTTTCCGTGATGGACAAGCGGGGAGCGCCGGGCGTTCACTATGACGTCGAAGGAAGCGGTTACGGCTTTCGTTCGCGCCTGACTGTGACGCCCGCGCAAAACGAGCGTCCGACTCGCTGTGTAATGGCGTGGCCGACACGGTAGCGCGAGGCGTCGTCACGCAGCAGCGCCCGCCGCTGCTGTCGAGGCGTAGTCACGACGCGAGAGGTCTGTTTTTGTTCCTCCCATAGGCGACACTGCCTCTCGCGCAAGCGTGGGGTGGAGATGACCTGCCTTTGGGACGTCGTCGAGGAGCCGAGCGGCAGCGGGTCTTTAAGGGCCTGCCTGTTTGAGCGACCGCAGGGAGCGAGTTTGCAGGCCCGCCGCTGGCGCGAGTACCGCAGAGCAGTCGCGAAGCGACCGACGTCCAGGCAGGGCAGCTTCGCCCGACGCTTGCGCGCCGCGAAAGCGACCTCGCACCGCTGAGCTACAATCCAACGCTTTTCACGGCACGGCCATCCTTCCGTGTCCGCGTGTGAAGGTCTATGAAAGGGACACCATGTCAGTTGCAGATATCAACAAGCCGGAAATCGTCGCCAAATATCAGCGCGCTCAAGCCGACACCGGATCGCCTGAAGTGCAAATCGCACTGCTCACCGCGCGCATCAACGAGCTTACGGATCACTTCAAGGCGCACGTCAAGGATCACCACTCGCGCCGCGGGCTGCTGAAAATGGTCAGTCGGCGCCGCAAATTGCTCGACTATCTGAAAGGCAAGAACCCCGATGCGTACAAGGGGTTGATCGATTCCCTCGGACTGCGCAAGTAGTCGTGACCCGAATGAAACAACCAAGCCCGCGCGGAACGGTCTGTGCGGGCTTTTTGCGTTCTGTCCAGGCGATCGGACGTAGCGAATAACAAAGGAACGAGAATGTTTGAGAAAGTGACGAAGAGCTTTTCCTACGG
>CAZKNV010000112.1:2500-6514 GCA_964554145.1 uncultured Burkholderiaceae bacterium | reverse complement strand
AGGTAATAGTGCCGGATCGGTTTGAGTTGGGCATCGAGTTCATAGACTAGCGGACGTGCGGTTGGCACATTGAGCGCGACGATGGCGTCGTCGGAAAGATGATCCAGATGCTTGATCAGCGCGCGCAGCGAGTTGCCATGCGCGGCCACCAGAACGCGCCGGCCGCGCGAAATGGCGGGTGCGATCGAGTCGTTCCAGAACGGAATGACTCTTGCCACGGTGTCCTTCAGGCTCTCGGTGACCGGCATATCGTCCGGCTTCAAATGCTTGTAGCGCGGGTCATCGCCGATCTGGCGCGGATCCGACGGCAGCAGCGGGTCGGGCGCCACCGCATATGAACGGCGCCACGCAAGTACCTGCTCTTCGCCGAACCTGGCTGCGGTTTCCGCCTTGTTGAGTCCCTGCAGCGCTCCATAGTGGCGCTCGTTCAGACGCCAGCTGTGCACGACCGGCAGCCACATCAGATCCAGCGCGTCGAGTGCGATCCACAAGGTGCGGATCGCGCGTCTCAGCACCGACGTGTAGGCGATATCGAAGCTGAAACCCTCACGCCGCAGCAACTCGCCGGCCGCCTGCGCTTCGCGCCGGCCGTTGTCGGTCAGATCGACATCGGTCCAGCCGGTAAAGCGATTCTCGAGGTTCCACTGACTCTCGCCATGGCGCAGCAGGACAAGCGTGTGCATGCACCTATTCTATAATTTGCAGCTTTCGCTTCTTCGTCGCTACTTTCACGTCGCCGCTTCCTCCGTGCAATTCTTCATCGAAAACATCTTTCTGATTGCGATTGCGTTCATCAGCGGCGCGATGCTGGTATGGCCGCTGGTTCGCAGCCGCGCGTCGGGCCCTGCGCTGACGACCTTGCAGGTGACGCAGCTCATAAACAGCAAGAACGCGATCATTGTCGACATCCGGCCGCCGGAGGAATTTGCGAAGGGCTCGCTGCCGAACGCACGCAACCTGCCGGCGGACAAAGTACAGGCGCGCACCGGCGAGCTGAAAAAGGACAAGCCGCTGATCGTCGTCTGTGCAAACGGCAAGGATGCGGGCAAAGTGGCCGCGCAACTGCGATCGAGCGGGTTTAACGAAGTTTTCGTACTCGGCGGCGGGCTCGCCGCGTGGCGCGAAGCAGGGCTGCCGATCAGAACGTAACAGGAAGTCGAATGACAGCACATGTCGTCATGTACAGCAGCGGCGTTTGCCCGTTTTGCGAGCGCGCTGAGGCGTTGCTGAAGGCGCGCGGCGTCGATGACGTCGAGAAAGTCAGAGTCGATCTGGAGCCGGAACGGCGCGATGAGATGGTGACGCGCACCGGGCGCCGCACCGTGCCGCAAATTTTTATCGGCGACACTCACGTCGGCGGCTTCGACGATTTATCGGCGCTCGATCGAGACGGCAAGCTCACGAAGCTGCTTGCCGCGTAGTCGCATCGATCCATCAAGGAAAATAATGACCGACACCACTCCCGCTGCCGGCGCCACCGCCGCCGAACAAGCGCCGGTATTCCAGCTGCAACGCGTCTATCTGAAAGATGCGTCGCTCGAAATGCCGAACGCTCCGCGCATTTTCCTCGAAGCCGAGGCGCCTTCGGTCGACATCCAGCTGGAAGTCAGCAACTCGGCGGTGATCGACGACGTGCACGAAGTCGTGGTGCGTGTCACCGCCACCGCAAAGGTCAAGGACAAGGTGCTGTTCCTGGTCGAAGGCAAGCAAGGCGGCATCTTCGAAATTCGCAATCTGGCAGGCGAGCAGATGGGTGCTGTGCTGGGCGTCGTGTGTCCCGGCATTATTTATCCCTACCTGCGCGCCAATATTGCCGACTTGATATCGCGCACCGGCTTGCCCGCGATTCATCTGGCCGAGATCAATTTCGAAGCGTTTTACTCGCAGAAAATGGCGGCGACGGCACAACAGCAGCCCGCCGGCGTCACGGCAGCACCCGCTACCAACGGTAACGGCGCGGCCAGCACGTAGCGCATGAATATCGCTGTGCTCGGCGCAGGCGCGTGGGGCACTGCGATCGCGGCCGCACTTAGCGCGAGACATTCGGTCTTGCTGTACGCAAGAGATGCGGCGCAATGTGCGTGTCTTGTGCGCGACCGCGTCAACACCCGCTACCTGCCGTCAGTTGCCCTGCCCGCATCGCTGGAGTTCACGCACGATCGCGCCAGCGCGATCATGCACGGCGCTTCGAAAAACGGTTTGATCCTGATCGCCACGCCCACCGATGCGCTGCGCTCGACCGTGCGCAACATAGGCGACATCGCGCCCGCGGCTTCATTTGTCTGGCTGTGCAAGGGCTTCGAGCAATCGCGCGGGCAACTGCCGCATCAGATCGTGCGCGATGAGTGCGGCGACAGGCAGGATGCAGGACCTCTTTTCGGGCCGAGCTTCGCGATCGAAGTTGCACGCGGCCTGCCGACCGCGTTGACTGTCGCCGGCGCGCCGCGTTTCTGCGAGCGCGTGACCGAGGCGCTGCACGGCGGGCCGCTGCGAATCTATTCGACCGACGATGTCATCGGCGTCGAAGTCGGTGGTGCAGTCAAGAACGTACTGTCGATTGCGACCGGCATCTCGGACGCGTTGCAATTGGGACACAACGCACGTGCCGCTCTTGTTACACGAGGTTTGGCCGAGATGACCCGGCTTGGGGTCGCGCTGGGCGGTCGCGCCGAAACATTCATGGGGCTGACCGGCATCGGCGATCTGATGCTGACGGCCACCGGCGATCTGTCGCGCAACCGCAGAGTGGGTTTGGCAATCGGAAGCGGGGCAACGACGGCCACCGCCCTCGCAGAGTTGGGTCATGTGGCCGAAGGTGTGCGTTCGGCGCATGCCGTGCTGGAGCGTGCGCGGCAGTTCGGGTTGGATATGCCGATTAGCGAAGCCGTATGTGCGGTGCTCGATGGAGCATTGACACCTTCGGAGGCGTTGCATGCCTTGCTTGCACGCGAGCCGAAGGCGGAAGCGCAGCATTAAATGACGCTGAAAGCAGTATGCGTGTTCTGCGGGTCGCAGCCGGGCGGTCGCGCCGGGTATGTGAAGGCCGCACGCGAGATGGCGCGGGTACTGGCAGCGAACGGCATCGGCCTTGTCTACGGTGGCGGCCATGTCGGCTTGATGGGTGCGCTGGCAGACGAGGCGCTCGCATGCGGCGGCCGCGTGACTGGAGTCATTCCCGAACATTTGATGCGTCCGGAAGTCGCCCACCAGGGATTGACCGAACTCATCATTGTCGACTCGATGCACACGCGCAAGCAAACAATGGCGGCGCGCAGCGATGCATTTGTCGTACTGCCAGGTGGCTTCGGGACGCTCGAAGAAATGTTCGAGATGTTGACGTGGCTGCAACTTCAGTTGCAATCGAAGCCGGTTGGCCTCGTCAATGTCGAAGGCTATTTCGATTCGTTGCTTGAATTTCTGAAGCATGCGGCCGGCGAAGGACTGATCCGGCGCGAACATCAGGGTCTGCTGCTCGTCGAAAGCACGCCGGTGCAATTACTCGCACGCTTGAACGCCTGCGTTGCGCGCTTACAGGCGACGCGCCCGGCGATCGGCGATCTCTCGCTCGGCTAGCGGCGCCGGACGTCAAATGCCGCCGGCGTATTCCGCCTGACGCCACGCTTCGAATATCACGACGGCTACTGCGTTCGATAGATTGAGGCTGCGATTGCCGGGACGCATCGGTAACCGGATGCGCCGGCCCGGCGCGAAGCGTTCTCGAATCGAGTCGGACAAACCTGCAGTCTCGTTGCCGAATACGAACCAGTCGTTCGGCGTAAACGTCATCTCGCCGATAAGTCGCGCGCCACGTGTCGTCAATGCGAACATGCGGTCGACTGGCGGTGTTTCATTTGCAAGCAGCGCGTCGAAGCCTGCATGCACCTTGACGCTAGCGAATTCGTGATAGTCGAGTCCAGCGCGCCGCAACTGCTTGTCGTCCAGCTTGAACCCGAGCGGCGCGACGAGGTGCAGCTGCGCGCCGCTGTTTGCCGCGAGCCGAATCACGTTGCCGGT
>CAZKNV010000112.1:0-2400 GCA_964554145.1 uncultured Burkholderiaceae bacterium | reverse complement strand
ATCAGGCTGCTACGGAGTGCGCGCGACGATCAGGTTATGCACGCGTGTGGCGCCGGCGCGCTTGAGCACACGCGCGATCTCGTCCAGCGTGCTGCCGGTGGTCATCACGTCGTCGACGACGAAAATCGATTGGCCGCTTGCATCGCCCTCGACGGCAAATGCGCCTCGAACATTACGGCGGCGCTCCTTTAGCGCAAGCGACTGCTGCGGCGGCGTATGGCGAATACGCAGCAATCGATCGACGACGAGACGGTGGTCACCCGCAGCCGCAAATGCGCGCGCGATGTGAAGCGACTGATTGAAGCCGCGTTGCCGCGCGCGCTCGAACGTCAAGGGCACCGGAACGACGATCGCGTCGCGAGCGCTGATTCGCTGTGTCGACAATCGCTGCTCCAATAGTCGGCCGAAAAACTTTGCAAGATCCAATCGAGCTGTGAATTTCAACGCTATTACCATGCCATCGACCGGCGAGACGTAGTCCGCCAGGGTCGTAGTGGCATCGAAATGCGGCAGATTGGCCAGACAGCGCCCGCAGACGCGGGGCGCCTCGGCACCCGTGCCTGGAACAGAAATCGCACAGCGCTCGCAGCGCGCCATGTTCGCCGAGAAAAAATCCGCCTCGCATTGTGCGCAAATCGAAGTCGCCCGCGTGCCGGGCTGCAACTCGCACACGACACAGCGCGGAGGCAACAATCGGTAAGCCAGAGCGCGCAGCATGGATTCGTTCGAAGATCGGTCGAGCATAGCTGCATATACTGCCTTGGCCATGCCGCTCGGTCCCGGTTCGTCTGAACTGACGCCAACCATGCTTGCGCCGCCGCGCATTCCGGCGCGTGTGGCGACGGTGCGCCGTCAATTCGATGCTCGCGCTGCGCGCTTTGCCGCAAGCGCAGCGTTGCCGCGCGAAATCGCACGACGCATGATCGAGCGGCTGGGCTACATCCGACTGGCGCCGCACCGCATTCTCGATGTCGGCTGCGGCGCGGCCGAGACGCTTTCGGGATTGAATTCCCGGTATCCGCGCGCCGAGTGGATCGGTGTCGATGTTTCCGAACGCATGCTGCAAAGTTCCGCATCCGGTGCGCGCGCCGGCGCGTTGCGCTGGCTGCGCGGCGCATCTGCGCACAAAGTGGTCGGTGATGGCGGTCGATTGCCGATTGCGAATGACAGCGTCGAGCTTCTGTTTTCGAATCTGATGCTGCACTGGCACCCTGAACCGCACACTGTTTTCCCCGAATGGAAAAGGGTGCTGAAAGTCGATGGCTTGCTGATGTTCAGCTGTTTCGGCCCCGACACTTTGAAAGAGTTGCGCGCGGCATCGATGGTGGCACTGCCTGCTGCGCGGCCGATGCCGTTCGTCGACATGCACGATTTTGGCGACATGATGGTAGCCAGCGGGTTTGCGACACCGGTGATGGACGCGGAAGTCATCACGCTGACCTACGCTTCGCCGCACGCTTTGCTGCGGGAAGTACGCGCACTTGGGGGAAATCCACGCGACGATCGCGCGCAATCGCTGCCTTCGAGCCGGCAGGCGCGCGATCTGCTCTCCGCTCTCGAAGCGCAACGAGCGGGCGACGGTCGGATTCGACTAACCTTCGAAGTGGCCTACGGCCACGCTTGGAAGCCCCAGCCCAGATCGGCCGGCGCATCGACGATCACGGTCGATGCGGTACGCGCAGAACTGGCGAGCCGCAACCGAGCCAGGTAGGCGCGTTGCTTCTCAATTAATAGCAGTCAACCACCGGAGCAATCGATGTCAATCATTTCGTTTATCAAGGACGCCGGAGAAAAGTTGTTCGGCAAAAAGGCGCAGGCTGCCGCGGCACCAACGACTTCCGCGCAAGCGGATCCTGCGGCGATTGCTGCGGCCGATCGCGAAGCAGCCACCGCGATCGAGAAATACATCAACTCGATGGGGCTGACCGTCACTGCCCTGACGGTCACCTACGATGGCGCCAACGCTACCGCCAAGGTGTACGGCGTCGCGAAGGACCAGGAAACGAAGGAGAAAATTATCCTTTCCGCCGGCAACATTCAGGGTGTAGCCGCCGTCGACGACAACATGACGGTCGATCTGTCGCAGCCGCCGGCGCAGTTCTACACAGTGGTCAAGGGCGACACGTTATCGAAAATTGCCAAGGAGTTTTACGGCAACGCCAACGAATATCAAAAGATTTTCGAAGCGAACAAACCGATGTTGACGCATCCGGACAAGATTTACCCGGGGCAGAACCTCCGCATCCCGCCGAAATAGCGCTGCTCATTGATTCGCTAGAGGGTGGCGAGCGGAGCTCATGGCTCCCTTGCCTTTGTACAGCGCGCGTACGCGCGGCCGCTCCGAAGGGAGCGCGCCTAGCTAATCGCGACGAGTGCACGTGCGAGCCGAAGGCTCGCGTA
>CAZKNV010000111.1:0-6625 GCA_964554145.1 uncultured Burkholderiaceae bacterium | reverse complement strand
CCGTGACGAGAATGTAGATCGTCGGCAGGATTGCCATCGTCACGCCCATCGGTGCTCCCATCACGATGAGCACGACCAGAGCGACGGTGAGAATCGCGAGCTCCATCAGAACTCCGCGGATGCAAAGCCAGGGCTGTCACGCGAGGAAAGCAACGGCGTCGCGCGCGCCGGCGCGACGCCGTTGATCACGGACTCGAAAAGCGGGTCAGTAAGCTTCCTCGGCCACCGTAGAAGTCTTGCGCGAGTCGCGCGGCGCTTCAGGCGTGCGCACCAGGAATCCACGCTGACCCGGACGCCGATTCGGCGGCCAACCCAAGTGCGCCAACGCCTCGTCGGCATTCTTGTAGTACGTGCCGATCTTGTAGATACGCCTGGCTTCTTCTCCGGTCGCCACGTCGCGTCCCAACTCCCGCGCGATGCGAACCATCTGCTCGACCTGTTGCACCGAGGTGAATCGCTCGCCTTTCTTGCGCCACAGGTTGTCCTCGACCCCGACTCGAACATGCAGGCCGAGCGCCACCGCCATCGTGCAGATCGGCGGCACGGTACGCATGAACGATTCGATCGTCAGCACCACGCCGTCCGGACAGCGGCGCACGAACTCCAGCATGTCGGCCGGATTGCGACCCGCATAGCCGCCACCAAGCGCCATGTGATTCAACACCAGCGGCCCGGTGTACAGACCGCGGCGGATCAGTCGCTCGACTGTCTCCAGTTGATGAATGCTTCCAATCATGAAATGCGGCTGAATTTTCCTGGCGATCAGCCGCTTCAAGTGCTCTTCGACGAATGACGGCGGCGCCTCGGTGACCATTTCTTTGTAGGCGTTGTAGTACTCGGGCTTCGACAGGCTCGTACCCTCGATGTCATCGGTCGACATCAGCTCGACCATGCTCATCTGGTTGGTATTGATAACGATCGTGACCTGATCGGGCTGCGGCATCAGCTCCGCCAGCAGATGCCGCGTGTCGATGCCGGGCCATTTCGCCATAGCACCCTCGCCTTCCGGTGCAAACGAAATCGATCCTCCGACCTGCAGCACCATCTTCGGCACGGCTACCCGCAGCCGGCCGAGCAGCTCATTGAACGTCGAAATCTTTTTTGAGCCCTTACCGTCGGCTTCGCGCACATGTACATGCAACACGGTGGCGCCGGCGTTGTAGCAATCGACCGCTTTCTGCACCTGCTGGTCCATGCTGACCGGTATGTCGTCGGAATCCGACGGCAGCCATTCGGGTCCATACGGTGCAACCTGAATGACCAGTTTTTCCTGGTTCTCGGGCAACAGCGAGTCGTCAAAAAAATGCATAGAGGCCTCCTGATCACGGTCGTGGTGCCGGCAATTCTGGTCCCGTCACAGGTCGTAGGCTTTGCAAACCGGGACTTCGCCATATCATTCTGGGAAATGCCTCGTTGACACAATGCCCTATCTCGCACGCAGCCAGATCCTGACGGGGTTCGCGCCGCTCGCGCGATCGCTCGGCCTGGCGCCGGAACGGTTAGCGAGATCGGTGGGCCTTGAGTTGTCATCGCTGAACGATCTCGACGCCAGAATTTCAGCGAAGGCATTCACAGATCTTCTCGAGCGATCTGCCGAGTTGTCGAAGCTCGAGGACTTCGGACTTCGCCTGGCGGAGTCGCGCGAGCTCGGAATACTCGGCCCGGTCGGCATCGTGATACGCCAGGAAACCGATCTGCGATCCGCGCTGAATTCGCTCGTTCGATACATGCCGGTGCATAACGAATCGCTTGAGCTGCGTCTGGAGGACGAGCGCGGAATTGCGGTCTTGATCCTGGCGGTTCGCTTGTCCGGCCTTGAAGCGCGCCATGTGACCGAGCTCTCGCTCGGCACGTTCTTCCGCATCGTGCGCAAGCTCACCGGTCCCGACTGGAAGCCGTCGCGCGTCTGCTTCGAGCACACAGCACCAAGAAGCGACGCGACGCATCGGCGATTTTTCGGATGCCGAGTCGAGTTCGAGCACGAATTCAACGGCATCGTGTTTCGCTCCGCCGATCTCGATGCTCCGCTGGCGATGTCGGATGCCATGCTGGCGCGTTACGCGCATCGCTACCTGGATTCAATCATGCAGCACCAGATGGCCTCGGCCAGCGACAAGGTGCGCGAGCTGGTCCGCTTGTGGCTCTCGAGCGGAAGCTGCAGCGCCGACAAGGTGGCGCACGATCTGGGCGTGGACAGAAGAACCGTGCATCGCTACCTGACGCAGAGCGGTCAGACTTTTTCATCGGTCGTTACCGAGGTCAGGGTCGAACTGGCGACGCGATTGTTGATCAGCCACAGACCGATCTCCGAAATCGCGAACCTGGTGGGCTTCTCCGGTCAGGCGGCGTTCTCGCGGTGGTTCACGCAGACGTTCGGTTGCAGCCCGTCGGCGTGGCGTGAGTCGAATACGAAGCGCCCACCGGAGCTGATGCGCTCGAAGCGATCACGCCACACGGCGTAGTCGCTAGCTGCTGATTTTCTGCAGCGAAGGATTGGCCTGGTCAACGCTCGCTACGGGTCGCGTGTCGCGGAAAGCCGGAATGCCGCTGCAGTGAGCCGCAAGCGCATCCAGGCGCGGGTACGCGCCCTCAGCAATCAACGGCGCATTCACGAGTCGCGTGAAGTCGTACATCGCGATCGTGGTGATGTCCGCTTGTGTAAACGCGGCACCTGTGAGCGATGGAGACGGCTCGAGCGACGCCAGCCATTGCAAGCCGGAACGCGCCTGATTTTCGTTGTGCTCGATCCACGGCTGATGGATTTTCTCGGGCGGGTGCATCGTCTGCTCGTACAACGCCGCGACGACTTTTTCGAGCACGCCGAGCGCGCACGCAGTGATGCGCAGCACCTGGTGCCGCTCGGGCTCCCGTGGCGGAACCAGTGCTCGCTGCGGTCCTGCCAGATAATCGATGTAATCCAGAATCGCGCTGCTATCGAACAGCGACTCACCCGAGTCCAGAACAAGCGCCGGCACTCTGCCTACCGGATTGACCGCGCGCACTTCCGCCAGGTTTGACCACGTCGTGTACGGCCGATGTTCGTACGCAATGCCCAACAACTGCATCGATATCGCGACACGGCGCGTGAACGGCGAACGATATCTTCCGACGAGGATCATCGCCCAGCTCCTTTCGCCGATCAGCGTACATGTGCCGGATTCGGTAGCGGCTTGAACGAAACCGAATGTCCCAGATGGATATACAAATGCCCCGGATGGCAAATCCGACTCCAAAGCCAAGATCGAAAATCGCGCACACAAAACGGCGCGATGATCTGAAGCCGTTACTCAACAACGGGAGACCCTATGAAGCAATTTCGTAATGGCCTGACGCTGCTCGCCTTCGTGATCTGCGCGATCGCGATGCCGGCACACGCGCAAGACAAACTGCGGTTGACGATCGCGAACGGTATTGCGCCCACCGTTCCCACTCACTGGTGGTTCACCGATTTCATCGGTCCAAAGCTCGAACAGCAATCGAAGGGACGTATTCAGACGAATGTTCAGGTCAACGCAACCCTATGCAGCGAGCACAAATGCGTGGAGCAGGCGCGGCTGGGCCAGATCGACATCGGCTCGGTGTCGGGCGGCAACATCGGCAGCTTCGGCCAGACGTTCGATATCCTGAACCTGCCGTACATTTTCAAGGATGACGCTTCGGCGGAGAAGCTGATCAACGGCTGGCTCGGCAAGGAACTGTCAAAGCGGGCGGAAAAGGAAATGGGGCTGCACGTGATCGCCATCATTCCGTCGTACAGCTTCCGCAACGTCGGAAACTCGAAGCGCGAAGTCAGAGTGCCCGAAGACTTGAAGGGACTGAAGATCCGCGTGACCAAATCCCCGGTCGAGCTGAACCGGATGAAGACTTGGGGCGCGACCGCGGTCCCGTTTGACTGGGCGCAGCTGTATGAGGGCCTATCAACCGGCGTGGTCGACGGCTACTACATTCCCGACGCCTACGTCGCAGCGCAGAAGTTCTACGAAGTGGCCAAACACATCACGAATACCGGCGGGGGGTGGAACGCACACATCATCTTCATGGACAAGAAGCGCTACGACCGGCTGCCGGACTGGGCCAAGCCGATCATCAATCAGATCGGCGATGAAATTCGCGCGCAAAGTTTCAAGGTCGACGCCGAATGGATGGCGAAACAGAACAAGATTCTTGAAGGCAAGGTCAAGGTATATCAACCGAATCCGCAGGAGCTCGACCGCTGGTACGGTGGCGCTCCCGCTGCATGGGCGACGGTGAAAGGAACCTATGACGCGACACTGGCGCGACGCGCACTGCAGGAGCAAGGACAGACGGAACTGATCAAGAAACTCGAGGCGGTCAAGGCGATTTAATGCTGATGTGGCAAACCTCGGCCATCAAAGCCGAGGAAGTGGAGGCGCTCGCAGTACACGCTAGAGGCGCGGCCGAGTGCCTTGTGCGCCACGACAAAAAAGGCAGCTTCATTCTCTGCGAGCGAGGAAGAGCGCCAAAGAGTGTGATCGAGAAGCGGCTCACCCCGTTATTTTCGGCGGGCCGCTTCGGACCGGAAGCCGGACCGTGGATTTTTTCGGTTGGGATCTGGATGCCCAACGACTGGCGCGAGGAATTCTGCGCGTGGTATCAATATGAGCACGGTCCGATGCTGCTCGAGTGCCGCGAATGGAAAGGCTTTCAGTTCCTCGAGACCCCGACGAAGCGCGGCTGCCAGTTTTATGTGCTACATCGATTGGCAAGCCGCTCGGCTCTGGACTCACCGCAGCGCAAACGCTCGCGCGCGACGCCGTGGTTTCGTCGACTGCGGAAGAACAAGTGGTTCGATGGAGCGTTCGAGCGGGTGCTTTGTTACCGGTCGAATCTTTTGTGGCGCTAGCCGGTGAGACGCCGCTCTGCCGACGCGCGGCGGACAATTGGTAGCCCGCCCGCGCGCACGTACTGCATGGACTGATTTAGCCTGCGCCTTATTTCTTCTTTGCCGGGGCGTCGGCCGAGTCTAGATACGTTATGCCCCATGGGCCGGTGCCATGGAGTTGAGCAACCGCCTCCTTGTTCGTTGTGTAGGCGAACATCGGCTTTCCTTTGCCAATCGAAAAATAGCTGCCGGGACCAAACGCCTTGGCCGCTTTCGTGTCGAATTTGTCGCTCGGAGCAAAGTACAGAGTGCCTGAAAGGATCGTAACGTTTTCGTCCGCTGGGTGGGTGTGCACTCGTATTTTGGTATTCGGTGGGACTTTTAGACGCATCACAAACGGTCCCGACGACTTCGGGTCGCCGTCGATGACTGCGGTCTTTGCGCCAGGCCCAATAGATGGCGCGTCCGTCCATTTCACGTCGGGTGGCATTACGGCGGCGTACTCCGCCGCCAACGCTGGAGTGGCCGCAAAAGCCCCAAGACTCAAAGCAACTCCGACTGCGGCAAACTTGACTACTTTCAACTTGACTACTTTCATGAGAGTCTCCTTCATTCAGGTTGCCCGATTAACAACGCACTGCACGCGAACAGGCTCGCAGCGCTTGTCGCACAAGGCAGTATACGATCGACGCTTTGGCCACGGAACGAGCCTGTCCCTACCCCCAGCTCGCATCTCGTGCGGAATGGCGCCTGCAGGTCTGAAAGCGGTCGTGATCCGCGAACCGTCTTTCCACAATCACGCGAGCAATATGCCGGTCGATACGACGATCAACAACACCAACGTGAACTGGCGGAACCGCGTGTCGCTGAAGCGTTGGAACAGGCGCAGGCCGAGTAAGAGTCCCAGGTAGTACGCCGGCGCGAGCAACACCGACGTCAAGCCGGCCTGCGCGTCGAAGACGCCTTGATGCCATAGCATGGCGACGCCGATCAGCGAGCTCACCGCGACGTAAAGGGTCAGGTTCGCGCGCGTTGTTTCGATCGGATCAGGGCCGGAAAGCAGATAAAGGATCACCGGCGGCCCGCCGATGCTGGTTGCACCTAGCATGGCGCCGCTTACCGCACCTAGACCCACCGACGTGGCGAGCCGCGGACGCCCCGCATAACGCCAGCCGCGCAAAAGCACGATTGCGAACACGATTACCGTGATCGCAATCGCGCGGCGGATGATGTTCGGATCGACTGCTACCAGCGCCAGCACGCCGAGGGGTACCGTCACGCAGGCGGCCAGGATGATGGCGCCGATCAATTTCCACTGCACACGATGCCGGGTCTGCACTAGCATCGGTGCTGCGGCGACCGACTCGAGCACCAGGATGACGGGCACCGCAAGCTGCGGGCCGAGCAACAACGCGAGCGGCGGCGCCATCACCATTGCGCCACCGAAGCCCGTGATGCCGCGCACGATGCCCGCGACGCAAGCGATCACCCCGGCCGCGATCAGCGTGCCGTAGTCCACGCTGATGCAGCCAGGTGGGAACAAATTAATCGCACTAAGCCGCGATCGTCATGTCGGTGCCAGCGAATCGGACGCGCGCGTACTCGATGTCCGAGCGATTAGCGAGAAAGCCGACCAGCTCGGTCAACGGCGTCGTGCGGAAGCGGCATTCGGGAGCGGGATTGCGCAACTGCTCAATCAGCTTGCGATCGTGAAACGTCGCGAGCAGCACGTCTTCATCAGTCGCAGCGGGGCCGAGCTCGGCGCGCAGACGCGGAATCGCG
>CAZKNV010000110.1:0-6663 GCA_964554145.1 uncultured Burkholderiaceae bacterium | reverse complement strand
ATTCGACGCGGCAGTTGTTCGCGAATGTGCTGCGATCCGAAAGCAAGTTGAAGCGATGCTTCGGAGCTCTGACGAACCAGACGAGATCTGGCGCATCGACGATTTCCTGTCCGAGAAGAGAAGTGAGTTCGAACGAAAGTACGACTTCCGATACTCCGTACTCATTGGCGTGTTCGGTCGACTGCTCTATGAAGGCTGGGTCACGGAGTCCGATCTCGCGGACTTAAAGGCAGACAAACTTGAGTTCATCCAGACCATTGCTGCTATGAACAGGCAGCGGGATGCCCAACCCGTCGATGCGCCGGCCAGTGATCTCTAGCGTTATGCGGCATCGATAGCGCATGAACACTGATCGCGAAGTCTCCACGCACTACAGCCGCGGCAATCTTCTCTCCCGCCTGAACGCGGCGTTGATGGAGGATGGCGTCGATCCCGATCACCCGAGCATGGAGACGTTGGCGCCCTACGACCAGTTCCATGGTCGCGGCCAGGAGGCGACGATGGAAATTGCCGGACTGATGCAAGCCGGCCCAGCCGACCACATTCTTGACATCGGCAGCGGCATCGGTGGGCCCGCGCGCTACTTCGCAAACCGCTTCGGCTGCAGGGTGACCGGGATCGATCTGACGTCCGAATTCTGCGACGTCGCTCGCCACCTCACTCGCTTACTCGATCTCGATGACAGGGTCACGTTCGAGGTCGGCGATGCCCTGGCAATGCCATTCTCCGATGCCGGCTTCGACGGTGCTTACTCGATGAATGTTTCCATGAACATCGCCGACAAAGGCGCGTTCTACGGCGAGATTCATCGGGTGCTCAAGCCGGGCGCCTGGCTGGTGCTCTCGGAGGTCGCAAAGGGCGAAGGCGGAGACCTGGACTATCCAACACCTTGGGCGGGCAGCTCTCGCACCAGTTTCCTGTCGACGCCGGAGGAGACGCGGCGCGGCTTGCTAGCGGCGGGATTCGACGTTGTTCGGTTGCACAGCACGCTGGAGGAAGCACGCGCGTCAGGCGCCCGCTACCGCGCCATGGTCGAGCGCGGCGAGAAACCGCCGCAGCGCGCGGTCATGCTGATCCACGGTGAAATCGCGACCCAAGCCATGGCGAACACGTCACGCGGTCTTTTGGAGGGACGAATCGTCCCCATCGAAGTTCTTGGCCGAAAGCGGCCGTAGCATTCTCGGGCATCGGGCGCGCGGAATGCGTGCACTCCGTCGCAACTCGCGAGGTATCAACGCCGCAGTCGATGCATCCTTTAAGCTAGGCACGGTGGCGTCAATCGACGCGCGCGCCGGAGAACTTGACGACCTTTTGATACTTCGCCAGCTCGCTGCGAAGCAGTTCGGAGAATTGCTCGGGTGTTCCGGGTGCGGGTTCCGCGCCCATTTTCGCCAGGCGCTCGCGCATTTCGGTTGAACGCAGTGCTGCGGTCAATGCAGTATTCAAGCGCGCAACGATTGTGCTTGGAGTGCCGGCCGGGGCGAACACGCCGAACCAGGTCGATACGTCGAAGCCGGCGAGCCCGGCATCCGCCATCGTCGGCACATCGGGCATTGCGTTGGCGCGCTGCGCGGTCGTCACCGCCAGCGCGCGCAGCTTGCCGGCTTTGATTTGCGCCGTTGCAGAGGCCAGATTGTCGAACATGAAATCGGTTTGACCTGCCAGCAAACCGAGTTGTGCCGGCGCCGCGCCCGCGTACGGAATATGCACTGCTGAAACTTTCGCCTGCGACTTCATCAGCTCGCCGGCCATGTGCCCGGCGCTGCCGTTGCCACCCGATGCATAATTCAGACGCGCGGGATTTTTGCGCGCATAGTCGATCAAATCGCGCGCATTGCGAACGCCAAGTTGATCGGCACGCTCCGGCGTCATCACCAGTACGTTGGGCACATGCGCAATCAGCGTGATCGGCGCAAAGTCCTTGATCGGGTCATACGGAAGTTTCGAGAACAGCCATGGGTTGACTGCATGCGTCGCTACCGCGCCGATCACTAGCGAGTAACCGTCGGGCGCGGATTTCGCGACCTGATCGACGCCGAGATTGCCGCCGGCGCCCGGCCGATTTTCGACCACGACCACACCCAGCGTTTCCTTGACGCGCTCGGCCAGCGCGCGAGCTGCCGTATCCAGCGGACCACCGGGCGGGTACGGCACCACCAGCCGGATCGGCTTTGCCGGGTAGGCAGACTGAGCTGCGAGTTGCGGCGCAACTCCAGCCGCTGCGAGCGCGATTCCGAGAGTGCGAAGGACGTGTCGTCGATTCATCGTGTATCCGCTGCCTGATTTCAAGAGCCCTTAGTATCGCTCATCAATCTCATCGATCCGCATGCTTACAACACTTACCACCCCACGCTTGACGATCGAGCCTATGGCTACCGGCCATGCGCCATTGCTGGTCGATTTTTTCCGGCGCAATGAAGGGCATCTGGCGCGTTGGGATCCGCCGCGCCCGGCGGGAATTCAAACGCCGGAATTCTGGCAAGCCGAGTGCGAACGTGCGGTCGATGAGTGCAACGATGGGCTGGTCGCGCGCTGGGTTTTCTTCATGGGCGGCGGCGAATCGCAAATCATCGGCCGCGTTAACTACACGCAGATCGCACGCGGGCCGTTTCAATCGTGCCTGCTCGGCTATGCAATCGACGCCGCCCACGAAGGCCGCGGCTTGATGCGCGAAGCGCTCGAAGCAACGATCGTGCACGCATTCGATGCGCTGCGCCTGCATCGCATTCAGGCGAGCCATATGCCGGCCAACGTTCGCAGCGGCCGCCTGCTGCGCAAACTCGGCTTCCGGCGCGAAGGGTTGGCACCGCAGTATTTGTACATCGACGGAGCCTGGCGCGACCACGTCCTCACAGCGTTGATCAATCCGCGCTTCGACGACAACGTATTTAAACGTTCGGCCGGTAATTGAACGGGTCGTCGGCTCCGGCCGCTTCGGCATCGGTCGCCGCGCGAATTTGAACGTTGTGCACTTTCGAAGCAGGCGGTCCGTGCTGTGCCCACGCTGCCAATCGGTCAAGCGCTGCCTCGCCGCCGACCGCCACCGCTTCCACGCTGCCATCGGCGCGATTGCGCACCCAGCCGGCAAGCCCCAGGCGACGCGCTTCAGAGCGCATCGCGTATCTGAAGCCGACGCCGTGCACATGCCCGGTGATCTTGAAGTGCCGCGCGGGCATCACACGATGCGCCGTGATTGCAGGCGCTGCAGCTCATCGTCGGAGATGCCGGCGAGTTCGCGCAAGACCTCAGCCGTGTGTTCCCCCAACATCGGCGGTGCAAGCTCATACGTCGGCGGCGTTGCGGAAAGCTTGATCGGGTTGGCCACCAGCGGCACGCGGCCGGCGAGTGCATGCGGTAAGTCGACGCGCAAACCGCGTGCGGCGATCTGCGGATCTGCCATCGCATGCGCGATGTCATTGATAGGCCCGCAGGGCACGCCGGCTGCATCCAGCCGCTCGACCCAATGCGCAACGCGCCGCTCGCGCACCATCGCTTCGAGTTCGGCGATCAACACTTCACGATTACGCACACGATCGGCATTGCGCCGGTAACGCGCATCGGTTGCCAGGTGCTGCGCGCCCGCCACCTCGCAGAATTTGACGAACTGCGAGTCGTTTCCCACTGCGATGACGACGTGGCCGTCGGACGCTGCAAACACCTGGTACGGAACGATGTTCGGATGTGCATTGCCGGCGCGGCCCGGCGCCTTGCCCGAGGTCAGATAGTTCATGTTCATGTTGGCGAGCATTGCCAGCATCACGTCGTACAGCGCCATGTCGATGTACTGGCCCTCGCCGGTGCGCTCGCGATGCGTGACGGCGGCGAGAATCGCCACCGCCGAGTACATGCCGGTCATCAGATCGGACACGGCAACGCCGGCTTTTTGCGGACCGCCGCCAGGGCGATCGTCGCGCTCGCCGGTGATCGACATGAAGCCGCCGATGCCCTGCACGATGAAGTCGTAACCGGCGCGGTCGCGATGCGGCCCCGTCTGACCAAAGCCGGTGATCGAGCAATAGATCAGTTGTGGGTTGACCGCGGCCAGTGCTGCGTAGTCGAGTCCGTACTTCGCCAGCTGACCCACCATGAAGTTCTCAACGACGATGTTGCAGCGCTTTGCCAGCTTGCGTACCAGCGACTGGCCGTCGGCAGTTGAAATATCGATCGTCACCGAGCGCTTGCCGCGATTGGCCGACAGGTAGTACGCGGCTTCCGATGTTTCGACGCCCGCGGTGTCCTTCAGATAAGGCGGCCCCCAGTGCCGCGTGTCGTCGCCGCTGCCCGGCCGTTCGATCTTGATGACATCAGCGCCGAGATCGGCCAGCAGTTGCGTGCACCACGGACCTGCGAGCACGCGCGTCAGATCGAGAACACGCAAATGGCCGAGCGATTTCATGTGGTCGATGATTGCCTACACTTTGCGGCATGCTACGCAAAGTCTCACCGCGCATGCTCCGCTTGCTGATGAACATCTGGCCGCCGTTTGTCGGCGCCGGAATTCGCGTGCGGCACATTGCGCCGGACTTTCGCAGCGTCACCGTCGACATGCGATTGCGTTGGTACAACCGCAACTACGTCGGCACCCATTTCGGCGGCTCGCTGTACTCGATGACCGATCCGTTCCTGATGGTGATACTGCTGCATACCCTGGGCGGGCAGTATCGCGTGTGGGACAAGTCAGGCTCGATCGAGTACCTCGCGCCGGGGCGCGGACGTGTGTGGGCGCGCTTCGAGTTGCACGATAACGATCTGGCACAGATTCGACGCATGACCGAAGCCGGCGACAAGCACCTGCATCTGTTCAGTGTCGATATAAGGGACGACGAAGGCATGGTGGTCGCAAGAGTCGAAAAAATCATCTACATCCGGCGCAAACGCGACGCGGCGCCGAACGATAACGGAGCATGAGCCCACCGCCCGGCCGCCCGAAGGGGGCTCGCTCCCGCTTGGCGGGACGGCGCGCAGCGCCCAGGGTGCACCAATGACGCCGACTGTTCCATGGCCTTATGCCAGGGTGCTCGCGCATCGCGGCGGCGGCTCGCTCGCGCCCGAGAACACCATTGCGGCGATCAAAGTGGGACTCGACCATGGCTATCGGGCGGTCGAATTCGACGCGATGCTGGCGGTGGACGATGTGCCCGTACTGATTCACGACCCGACCTTGGACCGCACGGGACTGATCGCCGGCACGGTCAGCGGGTTGAGTGCCGCCGACCTCGCGCTTATCGATGTCGGCGGATGGCACTCGCCGCGCTTCGCCGGTGAGATGGTGCCGACTCTCGAAGGCACACTCCGCTTTTGCCGCGATAACGGTGTCTGGCCGAACATCGAGATCAAGCCTGCGCCGGGGTTCGACGGCGCCACCGGCGCCGCTGTCGCGCGCGTGACCGCGCAGGTCTATGGCGATCTGGTTCGTCCCGGTGGCGACCGCGCGCACCTTGTTGACGCGCATGTTCCGTTGCTCTCTTCGTTTTCGCGTGTTGCGCTGGCAGCGGCGCGCGAGGCGGCGCCGGATTTACCGCGCGGCTGGCTGATGCAACGCGTACCCGCCAATTGGCGCGAAGAACTTGCGCGGCTTGGCTGTGTGTCGCTGCACGCGAATCACCGCTACTTGACCGCCGGGCTGACGCGCAAGATCAAGGAAACCGGAGCGTGGCTCTTTTGCTACACGGTGAACTCGCCGCAGCGAGCGCACACGATCTTCGGCTGGGGTGTCGATGCGTTTTGCACCGATGCGATCGATCGGATCGCACCCGATTTTGGAGGGAACGTCACCCCGGCGCAGGCCGGGGCCTAATTGGGTCCCGGCCTGCGCCGGGACGACGAACTACGCCGGCGGCTGTGTATCGACGAACGACTGGCGTGCCGCGAGTTTTTCATAGTGCCGCGCCAGGCTCGGATGCGCATTGCGCCAATCGATGTGCTTGAAGCGAAAATCCAGATAGCCGAGTGCGCAACCGACTGCAATATCGGCCAGCGAATACGCACTGCCGTTGCACCACGGTTTTTCAGCCAGACCGTGGCCCATCGATGCGACGCCGGCATGCACCTTGTCCATCTGCCGATCGATCCACGTCTGGCTCTGCTGTTCGGCGGGTCGCTGTGTCTGTTCCAGTCGGGCCAGAATCGCCGCGTCCGACACGCCGTCGGCCAGCGCCTCCCATGTACGCACTTCGGCGCGCTCGCGGCCATTGGGTGGAATCAGTTTTGCCACCGGTGTCAGCGTGTCGAGATACTCGACGATGACTCGCGAATCGAACAGCGCGCCGCCGTCTTCCATGATCAGGCACGGCACTTTGCCCAGCGGGTTGGCATCATGGATATGCGTATCAGGCGACCACACATCCTCCAGCTCCATCTGATATTCCAGACGTTTTTCCGCCATCACGATGCGCACCTTGCGCACGTACGGGCTGCTAAGCGAAGCGATCAGGCGAATATTCTTGGACACGTGGCGCACACAGGATATCGGGCAAATCAGTATATCGACGGCGCGCCGGCCGGCAAGAGCAACGCACTGGTTCGGCGATCAACGATGCGCCTTTGATACACTGCGCGGCCTCGGAAAGTTCTACACACCCAGCGCCGCATTTCACGCCGTTTTTATCGAACCTGCACGAACGATTCCGCACGCGACGTGCCTGTCGAACTCGTTTCGCTAAC
>CAZKNV010000109.1:0-6665 GCA_964554145.1 uncultured Burkholderiaceae bacterium | reverse complement strand
CGATACGGTGCGGCATCACCGCTCAAGATTTTGCTACGCGGACGCGCATCGAGCGGCAGCGCAACGTGCGAATCGGCCTCGGCCCAACCATGCCCCGGAAAATGCTTGCCGCAGTTCGCCATGCCCGCGAGCAGCAGGCCATGCGTCAGATGCGCCGCCAGCATGCTGACGACTCTCGGATCGGAGTGAAGCGCGCGGTCGCCGATCACGGCGCTGCGTTCGTAATCGATATCCAGCACCGGCGCGAAGGTCATATCTACGCCGTGCGCGCGCAGCTCCGCCGCCATGACATAGCCGATCGACGCGGCGACCCGGCACGCAAGCAGAACGTCGCGATCCCACAGTTCGCCCAGCCGACGCATCGGCGGCAGGCGTGTGAAGCCGTCACGAAATCGTTGCACCCGACCGCCTTCATGGTCCACCGCAATCAACAGCGGGGGATCGCGCAGCGCATGAATCTCGCCGCACAAACGCGCCAGTTGCTCCGGCGACTCGTAGTTCGAGCTGAACAGAATCACCAGGCCGGTCAACGGATGCAATAGCCGCTCGCGATCGGTCGCCGTCAGCGATGCCCCTTGCACTCCGACACCGACCGGCCCAAGCAAACTCATTCGATCACTTCGGCGACCGCGTAAGCCGCCGCCGTCGCTCGCTCATCTGTCAGCGACACATGCAATCGCAATCGATTGCGTTCGACAAATCGCCTTAGCTCGGCGTGCACGGAGGCGAGCGGCCGCCCGCTGGGATCGTTCAGAATTTCAACCGCATGCCAGCGCATCGGAGAGCGCATGCCGAGCCCGAGCGCCTTGGCCACCGCCTCCTTTGCAGCGAAGCGTGTCGCCAGAAAGGCAAGTCCGCGTGCCTGCGAGCGGGCGCGCCGAATCTGGAAACGCTCGAACTCGCGCGTGCCGAGAATCCGATGCGCGAAGCGCTCGCCGAAGCGCGCGTAACTTGCCGCAATTCGCTCGATCTCGATGATGTCGATGCCGATGCCGAAGATCATTGTTGCTTGGACAAAGCCTTCTTGCGGTCGGCATACCTGGCAGCCAGGCCAGGTTCGTCTTTCGCTTTATAAATCGCCGCCAGCTCTTCGAAGACATAGGGATCGGGTACGTCTGCCGCCTCGCCTTCGCGTTCGAGGCGCAGTTGGATCTCCAGTGCCTCGTCGAGGCGGTCAAGTGCGCGAAGCGTCCAGGCGACCATCCAGTGCGCCACGCGCGTGGCCTCTGCGTTGGTCCCTTTCTCCCGCACTTCAAGCGCCTTCCTGAACTCCGACAGGGCGTCGTCGTATCGGCCAAGCTGATGCAGCGCGTACCCGACATTGTTGCGCAACGATGCCTCCCAGCGCTTTGCCGAAGGCTGCGAAGACGACTCGACGATGGCAAGCGCTTCGCGTCCCCACTTCAATTGTTCAACCGGCGCCGTGTCGACGAACGCGAGCATGTGCAGCGCGTCGACCGCCAGGTCATCGAGCCGATGTCCCTTGACGAGTTCCAAGGTCCGGAGGAACGCGGAGCGTGCCTGTTCACGCGTCTCAGGTGTTTGCGACTCGGGCGGGTGAGTCGCCGAGGTCAAAGTTCTTCCGAATTCGAGTGCGTGACGAATCCGGGCTTCTGCGCCCGCGGTCTGAACTTGCCACTCGATGCTCTTGAGTATCTCTTGCGCTTGCACAAAGTCTCGCCGCAGGCCATGGGTGCGGGCGATCTGAGTCTGAAGTATCAGGGAGTCATCTCCGCTTGCGGTGGCGAGCGCGTCTCGAAACCGCTGCTCGCTCAGCTCCGGTTTACTGAAATCCCACAGAGCGTCCAGGTCGATTGCCATGGCTGACAACGGTGCGGTCAGAGCAATGAGTATGACGAGCCAGCGAACGTACCGCATGCGGATGGCGGCTAACGATGTTGAACCGTACGTTCCGCCTTGCGAATCTCCGCTTGATACAGCCGCACAGCGGTCCCGAGTCCGAGCTCGATTGCGTCGGCAATCAACGCGTGTCCGATCGACACCTCGGAAACTCCGGGCACTGCGCGCAGAAACGGCGCGAGATTTTCGCGATTCAGATCGTGACCGGCATTGACGCCGAGCCCAACGCGCAGCGCCGCTTCCGCAGCCGCCGCGTAACGAGCAAGCATCTCGGCTTGCGCAGCCGTTCCATAGGCCCTCGCGTACGGCTCGGTATATAGCTCGACCCGGTCTGCTCCTGCAGCGGCGGCGTGCTGCATCGCTTCGGGCAGCGGATCCATGAACAAGGCGACACGAACGCCGAGCGATTTCGCGTGTTCGATCAACGGCCGCAATGCTTCGACCTGCGCCGGCAGATTCCATCCATGATCGGACGTGAACGCACCGGTTTCGTCCGGTACGAACGTGCACTGCTGCGGGCTGACCTGCTGCACATAGTCCATCAGGCCATGGAACGGGTTACCTTCGACGTTGAACTCGGCTGCGGGCCAGGCGCGCAAGAGTGCGGCAAGCTCGGCCACATCGGGCGCGCGCACATGACGCCCATCAGGACGCGGATGCACGGTGATGCCGTCGGCGCCGGCTTCCAGCGCGAGCCGCGCCGCGTGCGTCACACTCGGGATACCGTTCGCGCGCGTGTTTCGTATCAGCGCCACCTTGTTCAGGTTGACGCTCAGTGCCGTCATAGCTGCTTGAGGTCCTGCAAAATGCGGCGCGTGTTCAAAGGCTTGCCGTCCAGGTGATATCGAATGACCTGCCGCAGCAGCGCCTTGCTCTCCGATACGACTTGCGGATGGTCGAAGTCACGCGCCGCCATCGCGAGCAGCGTTCGGCCGCTCACGGAGCCGCTATCGCTTTCGCGCACCACGTTGCTGTCGATCCGGCGGGCACCGTGGCCACTGGAAAACGCATACTGGGCGGACGCATCGATCAGACTGCCCTCAGTGCAGCGATCGAGCGGTACCGCATAACCGATGTCCTGCAACAGATCAAGCTCGAAGGTCCGCAGCGCTGCGGCGTGCCGCGCGTCGTGCGCCAATGCCTGCAGCAGCTCGACATAGCTGCCGAACGTTTGCTGATGCGCATCGCCACGCGCCAGCAGCCGCACCAGCAGCTCGTTCGCGTAAAACGCGGCCAGCAGCGAATCGCCCCGCAGCGGCTGCATGCCGCCGAGCCACTCGGCGCGCACCAGCGTCTTGATCTCGTTGCGGCCGCTCCACGATACGGCGATCGGGTTAAACGGCGACAGCAGCCCGCGAAACTGCGATGTCGCCCGTTTCGCACCGCGCGCGACGACGGCGACGCGGCCGAACTCGCGCGTGAACACCTCGACGATAAGACTCGTTTCGCGCCAGGCATACGAGTGCAGGACGAAACCGGGTTGATGATCGATCCGTGAATCGGCCACGCGCCGTCGCGCCGGGCGCTTGCTCGTGCTTTCAGCCGCAGCGGATTCGGGCGATGCAGCAGGCGGCGCGGCCAGCGGTGCAGCCAAATCGGCGCTTTCAGTCATAGCCCAGTGTTTTTAGCGCGCGCGCGTCGTCGCTCCAGCCACGCTTCACTCGAACCCACACTTCAAGAAAGACTGGTCTGCCGAGGGTTTGTTCGATGTCCGCGCGCGCCAGCCGCGAGATTTCGCGCAGCTTCGCGCCGTCCTTGCCGATCACGATCGGCCTGTGGGCGTCGCGCTCGACGATCAGCGTTGCCGCAATCTGCGTCGTGGCGCGCGTTTCGTCCCAGCGATCGATCGTGACGGCGATTCCGTACGGAAGCTCGTCGCCGAGCAATCGATACGCCTTTTCGCGCACCGATTCGGCCGCCAGGAAACGCACGCTGCGATCGGTGTATTGCTCCGCATCGAACAGCGGCATGCCTTCAGGCAGCAGTGGCCTGATCTCTTTCAGTAGATCATCCAGCTGGCGGGACTTTTCAGCGCTGACCGGCACGATCGCTTTGAACGGATAGCGCTGCATCGAATCCGCCATCAGCGGCAGTAGCTTCTCGCGCTCGGTCAGCAAGTCGGACTTGTTGATGGCCAGGATGACGTTGGCTGACTGCGGCGGCAGCAGTTGCGACACCTGCTCGTCACCTGCCGTCCAGCCGCCCGCTTCGATCACCAGCACGATCGCGTCGACATCGTTCAGCGCGCCGGTGACGGCGTTATTCATGCGGCGATTCAATTCGGTGCGATGCCGGCGCTGAAAGCCGGGAGTATCGACGAAGATGTACTGCGCGTCGGCATCGGTGCGCACACCGAGCACGCGGTTGCGCGTGGTCTGCGGCTTGCGGGACGTGATGCTGACGCGCTCGCCGACCAGCGCATTGACCAGGGTCGACTTGCCGACATTCGGCCGCCCGATCACTGCCACCATGCCGACCGGACGCACCGTCGCGGGCACCGCCACTTCAGCTTGCTGCATGCGCGGTGTCGTCCACCGGCACCTTCGAATCAGTTGAGGCGGGCGACGGTTCTTCAGCCGAAACCGCCACTGCTTTCTTGCGCGAGCGGCGTCCGAGTTGCGCGATCGCGTGCTGCGCCGCTTCGAACGCGAGCTTGGCAGCGGTTTGCTCCGCAGCACGCCGGCTGCGGCCACTGCCGCGCACGCTGATTTCGAGCTTCGGAATCGAGCACTCGACTTCAAATTCCTGGTTATGCGCCGCGCCGCGCGTCTCGACCACCGTGTAAACCGGCAGCGCAATCCGCTTGCCCTGCAAATACTCCTGCACCAACGTCTTGCTGTCCTTGCCGAGCGTCTTCGGATCGATCGTCTTCAGCACCGGCTCAAACAGCTTAGCGATCACGCCACGAGCAGCATCAAACCCCTGATCAATAAAAATCGCGCCGAAAATCGCCTCCATTGTGTCGGCCAATATCGACGGCCGGCGAAAGCCGCCGCTTTTCATTTCGCCCTCGCCCAGCCGCATGAAGTCCGACAGCACCAGTTTTTCAGCGATGTCCGCCAAGGAAGACTGCTTGACCAGATTGGCGCGCAGCCGCGACAAATCGCCTTCGTTAAGCCGCGCCCACTTGGCGAACAGCAACTGCGCGATCGCGCAGTTCAGGACCGCATCGCCGAGAAACTCCATGCGCTCGTTATGCACGGCGCCGTGGCTGCGATGCGTGACGGCCTGTTCGATCAGCGTGCGCTGGACGAATGTGTAGCCCAGGCGCTCTTCAAGCGCCGTCAGTTCCATGCGGTGTCCCAAGCATGCGCTACGGTATATCCCGGCGCTGTCGATCGCGCGTGGTGCCCGAAAAATCGATCACCAGCGATACGTTGTCCGTGATCGGAACCTTTTTCGCATACGTGTAGCTGACGACGATACGGTCGCCTTCCTTGGTAATGTCCAGATCGCGGCTGCTGATGGACGTGATGTCGTCGATCGTCGCATGGCGGTCGAATGCCGCCTGGATCTCGCGTACGGTCGAGCCCTCGTTCCTGATCTTTTGCACTGCGCGCTCGATGGCGACATATTCGACGATCGCCGGGATCACCTTGAACCCCAACGCTATCAGCGCAACAACGATGATGCCGACCAGAAAAAGCCCGATCAGGCTCAAGCCGCGCTGCCGCCTCGGCCCCGTGATTACCCTTATCCCATTAGCCATTTTTCTCAACATTTTCAAGGTCCTGCCGTCGCCGGCTACCGGAAGCTACCAATGCGGCCCATATTGCCAAAATTCATCCAGATGAAAAAGGCTCGGCCGACAATGTTTTCGGCTGGGACGAATCCCCAGAATCGGCTGTCCTCGCTGTTATCGCGATTGTCGCCCATCATGAAATAGTGCCCCGGCGGGACCGCGCAGACCACCCCGCTCCCGCTGTATTGGCAAGCGCCCGGGTGGGTGTTACCCGGCGCCTCCCGGCCCATTCCGGGCGACACCGACTCGTCGACGACCACGCGATGCGTCGTCTCGCCCAGCCGCTCGACAAACTGCGGGTAGCTGCGCATCCGATCCGCATCGTAGTACGGCTCGACTTTTTCGATCGGAACCGGCCGGCCATTGATCGTCAGCTGCTTGTCGACATATTCGATCCGGTCGCCGGGCAGCCCCACCACGCGCTTGATGTAGTCCTGCGACGGGTTCAGCGGATAGCGGAAGACCATGACGTCGCCGCGCTGCGGCTTGCCGAGCGCGATCACTTCCCTGTTGATGACCGGCAGCCGGATTCCGTACTCGTACTTGTTGACCAGGATCAGGTCGCCGATTTCGAGCGTCGGCACCATCGAACCCGACGGAATTCGAAACGGTTCGAACAGGAACGACCGCAGCAGGAACACGATCAGGATGACCGGAAAGAAGCTTGCGGTGTATTCGAGCCACGCCGGCTGCCGCACGGCGCCGTCCTCCAGGCTCTTGCGCTCCTGTTCGACGATCGGCTCGTGCCGATCCAGCGCAGCACGGTTGCGCGCATCAAAATCGGCCAGCAACCGCGCCGCCTTCGAGCGCCGCTGCGGGCGGAACACCAGTTTGTCGGCGACCCACAGCACGCCGGTAAACACCGTCAGCACGAAAAGAATCAGTGCAAAGTTCATTTATCTTCTACCTGCAGAATGGCGAGAAAGGCTTCCTGCGGGATTTCAACGGTGCCGACCTGCTTCATTCTTTTCTTCCCCGCCTTCTGCTTTTCAAGCAGTTTTTTCTTGCGCGTGATATCGCCGCCATAACACTTTGCCAACACGTTCTTGCGCAGAGCCTTGAC
>CAZKNV010000108.1:0-6679 GCA_964554145.1 uncultured Burkholderiaceae bacterium | reverse complement strand
CAACGGCAGGCGGATCAGTACATCGCGCGAGGTGCCGAAGTTCTGCACCTGAAACTCGCCGCGTGCCTGCTGCTCGATCGCGCCGCGAATCTGCTCGAGCTGCGCAGCCTCCTGGTACGCAACTTCCATCACCGTGCCGCCGGTGAATTCGATCGATAGATTGAGCCCGCGAAACACCAGGAAGCCGACCGCGACGATGAACGAGATCGCCGAGATCGCGTTCAGGATCAGCGAATACCGCATGAACGGAATCGTGCGGTGGATTCTGAAGAATTCCATTTGTTATTCCGTTTCTACTTTGCGCTCGCGGTACCAGGCTTCCAAATCTGACCGACGGAAATCGCGGGCAGTTTCTTGCGCGTGCCGTAGTACAGGTTGACGATCCCGCGCGAGACGTACACCGCCGAGAAAATCGAGGTCAGAATCCCGAGCACATGCACCACGGCAAAGCCGCGCACCGGCCCGGAGCCGAATGTCAGCAAGGCAATGCCGGCGATCAACGTGGTGATGTTCGAATCGATGATCGTCGCCCACGCCTTGTCGTAGCCTTCGTAGATCGCCTGCTGCGGCGTGCGGCCGTTGCGCAATTCTTCGCGCACGCGCTCGTTGATCAGCACGTTGGCGTCGATCGCCATGCCGAGCGTGAGCGCAATCGCCGCAATGCCGGGCAAGGTGAGCGTGGCCTGCAGCAACGACAGCAGCGCCAAGAGCAGCATCAGGTTCACCGTGAGCGCCGCGACCGAAATCAGACCGAACACGCGGTAGTAAACGATCATGAAGATCGCGATCGCGGCGAAGCCGTACAACGTGGACCTGAATCCGCGCTCGATGTTTTCAGCGCCGAGGCTCGGGCCGATCGTGCGTTCCTCGATGATCTCCATCGGCGCAGCCAGCGAGCCCGATCGGATCAACAATGCCAGATCGGCGGTCTCCTGCACGGTGAAGTTGCCGGTGATCTGAAACTGGTTGCCGAACTCGCCCTGGATCGTGGCGACCGAGATCGCTTCTCCCTTACCGCGCTCGTACAACACGATCGACATCAGTCGGCCGATGTTCTCCCGTGATGCGGTGCGCATCGAGCGGCCGCCCGCTTCGTCGAGCCGGACCGACACTGCGGGCCGTCCGTTCTGATCAAGCGTCGCCGACGCACCGTTCAACTGGCTGCCGGTCGCGACGATTTCGCGCTTCAGCGGCACCTGCCGAATGGCACCGCCCTCAAGACGCTCCGGCACCGATACCGCACCCGAAGAGCCGGCAGCCATCGCCTCCTGATCGACCAAACGAATCTCGAGCGTCGCCGTGCGGCCGAGCAACTGCTTGGCGCGCGCCACATCCTGCACACCGGGAAGCTGCACGACGATCCGGTCGGCGCCCTGTTGCTGAATCACCGGCTCGGCCACGCCGAGTTCATTGACGCGGTTATGCAAGGTCGAAATGTTCTGTCTGAGGGCGGAGTCCTGGATCTCCCGCTGCGCGGCTGGGCTCAATGTCGTGACCAGTGCGAGGTCGTCACCGCTGCCCGTTTCACGCTGCACGAGCTCGCCGACCTGAGTGCGCAACAGATCCTGTGCGCGCGAGCGCATGTCTTCGTCGCGAAAGCGGACTTCGATCGACGCCGGCGTCTTGTTAATGCCCGCGTGACGGATGTTTTTCTCGCGCAGCAAGGTGCGGATATCGGAGGTCAACGTATCGAGCCGCTTGTCGACCGCTGCGCGCATATCGACCTGCAGCAGGAAATGCACGCCGCCACGCAGGTCCAGGCCGAGATACATCGGCAATGCATTGACGCTGACCAGCCAGCGCGGCGTGTTCGAAACCAGATTCAGCGCGACGATGTAGGCGGGATCTTCGGCATCGGGGCTGAGCGCGCGTTGCACCAGATCCTTTGCTTTCAGCTGTGTGTCGGTGTCGGCGAAGCGCACCCGCACGGTGGAATTGGTGCCGATCGCATCGAAGAACACGCCCTCGTGCGGAATTTTCGCTTCGTTCAGTATCGATTCGACTCGCGACATCAGCGCCGGATCGATCTTGACCGTCTGCCGACCCGATGACACTTGAACCGCCGGCGATTCGCCGAAAAAATTCGGCAGCGTGTAAATCGCGCCGAGTACCAGCGCAACCGCAATGACGATGTACTTCCAAAGCGCGTAACGATTCATGCAGGCTTGAACGTATCTTTCGGCAACAGCGTCTGCACCGCCATTTTCTGCATCGAAAGCTGAACCGGCTGACCGTTGACCGCCGCCACCTGCAGCGTCACGAACTGATCGTTGATCTCGGTGATCTTGCCGACGATGCCGCCGGAGGTGATCACTTCATCGCCTTTTTTTAGTGCCTCGGCCATCGCCTTATGCTCTTTCTGCCGCTTGACCTGCGGGCGGATCAGCAGGAAGTAGAACACGACAAAGATCAGCACCATGAAGCCGATCGACATGAACGACGACTCGGCGCCGGAGGTGGCGGCCGGGGCTGCTTGTGCAAATGCATTGCTGATGAAGAACATGATGATTGCCCTCGAAGGCGGAAGTCAGAATGGAGGACTGCAGCGGGGCGCGATTATAGCGGTGGCCCTCGGCCGCTTGCACTGCAAAGCCGGGGCCGCGTCAGCGAACTCAAACACCGCGCATGCGGTCGCGCGTAAATTCAACGCGAAATTCATCGAAACGTTCCGCCGCAATCGCATCGCGCGCCTGCCGCATCAGGTCCAGGTAGTAATAAAGGTTATGAATCGTGTTCAACCGCGCCCCCAGAATCTCGTTGACCCGCTGTAAATGATGAAGATACGAGCGCGAGAATCTTCGACAGGTCGGGCAGCCGCAGGTTTCATCGAGCGGCGCAGTGTCGGCGCGATGGCGACTGTTGCGCAGCCTGATGTCACCGTAGCGGGTGAACAACCAGCCGTTGCGCGCGTTACGGGTCGGCAGCACGCAGTCAAACATGTCGATGCCCACGGCGACTGCCTCGATCAGATCTTCCGGTGTACCGACTCCCATCAGGTAGCGCGGCACGTGTGCGGGCATCCTTGAGGCGGTGTGCCTAAGGATGCGCATCATTTCTTCCTTCGGCTCGCCGACCGAGAGCCCGCCGATCGCGTAGCCATCGAACCCGATTTCGGTCAGCCCGGCGAGCGACTCGTCGCGCAGCGCCTCGAACATGCCGCCCTGCAAGATGCCGAACAGGCTGTTCGGGTTTTCGAGACGGTTGAATTCGGAACAACTGCGTTGCGCCCAACGCAGCGACAGCCGCATCGAACCCGCCGCTTCGTCTTCGGCAGCGACCCGATCGTCGATCCGATAAGGCGTGCATTCGTCGAACACCATCGCGATGTCCGAGTCGAGCACGCTCTGAATGCGCATCGACTCTTCCGGTGTCAGAAACAGTGGATCGCCGTTGATCGGCGAGGCGAACTTGACGCCTTCTTCGCTGATCTTGCGCAATGCCCTAAGTGAGAACACCTGGAATCCGCCGGAGTCGGTCAGCAGCGGCCCGGGCCAGCTCATGAATCGATGCAGCCCCTGATGAGCAGCAATCACGTCCACGCCCGGGCGTAACCACAAGTGAAACGTGTTGCCCAGAACGATCTGTGCGCCAAGATCGATCAACTCGTCCGGCGCCATCGCCTTGACAGTGCCATAGGTGCCGACCGGCATGAATACCGGCGTCTCGACCGTGCCGTGCGCAAGAGTCAAGCGGCCAGTGCGCGCCAAACCGGCGCTCGCGATGACCTCGAACGCGATGCTCATGCTGCACGCTCGAGCAACATCGCATCGCCGTAGCTGAAGAAACGGTAGCCGTCGTCGATCGCGTGTGCATAGGCGGCGCGAATCCGATCGACACCGGCGAACGCGGAAACGAGCATCAGCAACGTGGACTTCGGCAGATGAAAGTTGGTCAGCATCAGATCGACGATGCGAAAGCGATAGCCGGGCGTGATGAACAGCGCGGTTTCATTTGCGCCCGCGAGCACTCGAGCTTCCGGCGAGCGATCGGCCGCAGATTCCAGCGCTCGCAAACTGGTGGTGCCGACTGCAATGACGCGGCGTCCCGTGGCGCGCGCCTCGTTGACCGCCAGCGCGGTCGCTTCCGAAACTTCGTAATGCTCCGAGTGCATCCTGTGCTCCGCGATTCGTTCGACCCGCACCGGCTGGAACGTGCCGGCGCCGACGTGCAATGTCAGGTGCGCAAACTCGACACCGCGTTCGCGCAGACGAGTCAGCAGTTCTCTGGTGAAGTGAAGGCCGGCAGTTGGTGCGGCAACGGCGCCCGGTCTGGTCGCGTACACGGTCTGGTAGCGGCTTGCGTCGGTTGAATCAGCCGCATGGTCGATGTAGGGCGGCAGCGGTACACGTCCGTGCTTCTCAAGGGCGGCGAGGACGTCGCCATCGAAGCGCAACACGAAGAAGTCATCCTGCCGGCCTTCGACAGTCGCCTGCACTGCCTCCTCGAAAATCAGCCGCGTGCCCGCCGACGGCGTGTGGCTGGTGCGCACCATCGCGAGTGCGAGCGTTGGTTCGAGCACGCGCTCGATCAGCGCTTCGGCCTTGCCGCCGCTTGGTTTGCGACCGAGCAGGCGGGCGTTGATCACCTGGGTGTCATTGAACACCAGCAGGTCACCCGGCCGCAGCAACCGCTCGATATCGCCGAAACTCCGATCCTCCAAAGTGTCGTGCCTTACGGACAGCAACCGGCTCGCCGCACGATCGGCCAGCGGATGCTGCGCGATCAATTTATGCGGAAGCTCGAAATCAAAATCAGCGAGAGTGAATTCGGTGTCGGTCTGCATGGCTTTACCGGCCATCTCATTCGCTGCCAACCCGTCCGGTCGGCAGCGCTTAGCACGTACACCTCAGGTCACGCAACGTCCTGCATCTTGTTCGCGTAGTCACGTCCGGAGGTTCGCGGAGGCAACGGCTTTCCGTCTGCGTGATAAAGCGCGATCGCTTCTTCGACGACTTGGCAAAGTTGCGCGAAAACCGCTTTTTCATCAAGGCCGTGGCAACCGCCGTATATCAAACCTGGCGAACTCCCGACGAAGCATCGGTCCTCGTCGGACCACTCAACGATCTTTGCGTACCTTGCGCTTTCGTTCATCCCTTTGACTCCTGGATTGCCGCTTTTACCGCACGTATCTGGTAGTGCTTGGCGTCGTCGCCTGATCCGCCAGAAACAGTGACAGGTCTTACAACCTTCGGATGCACAAAGTTTCGGTGACCTCCCTTACCACCTCGATTGACAAAGCCAGCCTGCTCCAGCTCGTCAATAAGTTCTCTGATCTTGGGAGGCATCTTCCAGTTGGTGCCGGGCGAGGGAATCGAACCCACACTCTGTTGCCAGAACCGGATTTTGAGTCCGGCGCGTCTACCAGTTCCGCCAGCCCGGCATTGAACTTGGGCGCGGATTATCGCTGAAAACCCGGCGCTTCTGGAGCAGTTAAGAGTGACGCTGGAGCCGCCGGGTTTCGTCGAGGCTAACGTGAGCGCAGCGAACGTTAAGCAAGCGGTAGCGAGCGGCCGGAGACAAAACGCGACGCTTCCGGTGCAGTTAAGGGCGCCGCTATAGCCGCCGCGTTTCGTCGAGGCTAACGTGAGCGTAGCGAACGGCCGGAGACAATTTGCGTACTCAGATCTCGAGGTTATCGATCAACCGTGTCGTTCCAAGCTTCGCTGCGGCAAGAACCAGCAGCGGCTCGCGGGCGGCGACTTCTTCGATAGTCGGCTTGCGCAGGTCGCGCCGGCGGCGCAGCGCGACGTAGTCCACTTTCCAGCCGGCGGATGCGAGTTCGCGCTGCGCGTCTTGCTCGATCCGATCGATGTCGGTCTCACCGGCAAGCATCCGGTCTCGCACCTGATTGAGCACTCGATACAAATGCGGCGCTTCCTTGCGTTCCGTTGTCGATAAGAACCGATTGCGCGAAGACAGCGCAAGTCCGTCTGTATCGCGCACCGTTTCGTGCGGAATGATTTCGGTCGGCAGCGCAAATTGCCGGCACATATTGCGCACGATCATCAACTGCTGATAGTCCTTCTTGCCGAACACTGCGACCTTCGGCTGCACGCATGAGAACAGCTTCAGCACAACGGTAGTCACACCGACGAAGAACCCGGGCCGGAACTCGCCTTCGAGGATATCCCCCAGATCCGACGGCGGGCTGACTCGGTAATTCTGCGGCTCTGGATACAACTCCCTTTCGTCCGGTGCGAACAACACGTAGACGTGATTCTGCTGCTGCAGTTTGTCGATGTCGTCCTGCAACGTGCGCGGGTACTGGTCGAAATCCTCATTGGGTCCGAACTGCAGCCGATTGACGAAGATCGATGCCACCACCGGATCGCCGTGCTGATGCGCCATTTTCATCAGCGCCAGATGGGCATCGTGCAGATTGCCCATCGTAGGCACGAACGCAGCTCGATTCTGGCCGCGCAGCTGATCGCGCAATTCTTCTATCGTGTGAACGACTTTCATCGAACTTTCGATCAATACGCCTGGTCGGCTGACGGAAAAGTTCGCTCCTTGACCGCTCGCACATACCCGGTGACGGCGGCGGCGATGTCCGGGGCACCCGCCATGAAGTTGCGCACGAAGCGCGGCTTTTTTCCGGGAAACACGTCGAGCATGTCATACAGCACCAGCACCTGCCCTGAACAACCCGCACCGGCGCCGATGCCAATAGTCGGAATCT
>CAZKNV010000107.1:0-6701 GCA_964554145.1 uncultured Burkholderiaceae bacterium | reverse complement strand
GCCGCTCGTGTTCGGAAAGCGGCGGCGCTGCATCCGCCACCACTACCGAGCTTGCGGGATTCGTGCGGCTGGCTTGCGGTTCCGCCGCCAGCGTTCGCAAAGCGCGATCGGCCGCAGCAAGCAGTTGATCGAATGGACTCTGTCGATGCGGGTTCATCAATGTTGCAAAAAAAGCACGAAACAAAACGCGCGGGCGCCGGAGCGTCGAAATCCCGTAAGCGCGGCGCTATTCTCGCACCGGTTCGCTCGTAGCTTTAGGGCACGAGCCGCTAAAAACATCTAAGAGCCAGGAGACAGATTTCATGCGGAAGAGTTTGTTGACGATTGCGCTCGCGTGCGCGTTGCCGGCTGCGTATGCACAGAGCTCGGTCACGCTGTACGGCATTGTCGATGTGGGCATAGAAAACATCGATGTCGGCAGCGTGTCCGGCACTCGACTGCAAAGCGGGATCTCGGCGGGCTCGCGCTGGGGCATTCGTGGCTCCGAAGATCTGAGACCAGGATGGCGCGCGCTATTCACGCTAGAGAGCCGATTCGAGGCCGACACGGGCAGCACGACCAACAACAATTCGCTCTACTGGTGTCGCGCAAATAGCGCGCCGGCCACTGCGCCCACGATTTGTCCCGGTGTGGTCTTCGTCACTACGCCGCCCGCGGTACAGGTCCCGCCGGCTTCACAGCCGCTGATCGTCGGTGGCTCAAACGCCGTCAACAATGCCCTGCTGCAGGCGATCACGACCGTTAATACGGTCGGGGCGCTGTTCGATCGGCAAGCGTGGGGCGGACTCGTCACACCTGTCGGCGGCTTTTTCCTCGGCCGGCAGTACACGCCCGCCTACGAGATTTTGAACAAGTACAACGCGATTGGCGACCAGACCGCGTTGCAATTCGGCCAGGGGTTCAGCAACCCGGCGATTCGGATGAATAACGCTGTGCAGTACCGGATCGAACTCTCCGGATTTACTGCGTCGTTGATGTACAGCTTCGGCGGTTCGGAGATATTGCGACAGGAGCGCTCGACCGCGCCGCAGAACGGAGACGACTTTTACGGCGGGAACCTGCAGTACAACACCAAGACCTGGGGTGTCGGCGTCGGCTACAACCGCAATCACGTTGTTCCCTTTAACACCGGCACGAATCCGCAAAAGCGAACCGGTCTCGAAATGTTCAATGCGGGCGGCTTCGTCGGCTTCGGCCCCGTCAAGCTGTATGCGCAGTATCTGAAGCGGGAAAACGAAAATCCGCTGCTGCGGCCGGAGGATATTCAGAACATCGTGGTTTCCACGGGCGGTAGCCTGCCGGCCATCACCGCCCTTCTGGGTGGACTGCAAATCAGTAGCTATGATTTCGATACGATGCGCGGGCTGGCCGGACCGACCGACTCGGTCGCCTATCACGGCGGCATCTCGTGGACTTTCGGCAGAAACACCCTTTACGGCATCTACAACTACGGCAAGGATGACGGGCGCTCGGCCTGGGCGACTCAGGATGCCAAGGCCAGTCACTACGGTGTGGCGTACTTCTATGAATTCTCACGCCGTACGCAGCTGTACGCCGTGGCCGCTTTCATGGACAACAGCGGCCAGGCTCGCATGAGCATGTCGTCAGCCGGTTATACGACCGGGTGGACCACCGCAGCCGGAGAAGATGCCCGTGCCCTTCAATTGGGCATGCGCCATAGCTTTTAACGTTCAGGGGCGCCGGTCCGCAAACGGACCGGCAACGAAGACTGTTTGAAGCCCGTCGTTCAGTTCCGTATCGCTGTTGTCTCACTGCAACAGGCATGGCCTAATTTTGGCTTTTTGATCCGGTTTCTTTGCCTTGTCATGGCTCCTCTGAAAGAATCCGTTCAACTTCCTCCGGGGAGTGATTCGTTCGCGTGGCGGCTTCGTGCGGGGCCGTGGCGTAAAAGAATTCCCAAATCACTAGGAGAGCTTCGCATGAAAAAAAATCTGATCGCACTGGCAATATTCGGTGCTTTCTCGGGCGCCGCGCTCGCACAGTCGAACGTGACGGTGTACGGCATCATCGATATGAACTATCAATACTCCGATCCAGACGCAAGCGGGGCATCGTCTACCAGCGGCATCAACTCCGGTCACCAATCGGGCAGCCGCTGGGGTATCCGAGGCTCGGAAGTGCTCAGCCCTGGCCTGAACGCGGTCTTTACGCTTGAAGGTGGCTTCAGCGGCGACACCGGCGCTCTCGGCCAAGCGAGCGCTGCGTGTAACGGAGCATCAGTAACGGTTCCTTGCGGAGGTGCGTCGGTCAGCCGTTTGTTCGGTCGTCAAGTGTGGGCCGGTCTGTCGGGCGGATTCGGTACCGTGGTCGCCGGGCGTGTCGCCACCTTTTCGTCGGGCACCGGTTCGTTCGACATGTTCGGCAATACGGATCCGTTCCTGACTGGCTTCACCGGGAGCAATTTCCTCGGCTCATCGGCGCAGGCGCTGCGTCTGGACAACTCGGTTCTGTATTCAAGCCCGAGCTTTGGCGGCTTCAAGCTCGGCGTGGGCCATTCGTTCAATGCCAGCGGTGGCGAAATAGCCGGGAGCGGTAACAATGTCGATGTAACGTTCACCGGCGCCAACTTCGCACGCGGCCCATTCTTCGCTGCATTGACTTACGATCGCATCGATATTCCAGGCGCTTCGGATAATCAGGAGCACTGGCAAGCCGGCCTCACGTTCGATCTAAAGTTCGTCAAGCTGCACGCCGGCTACGCCAAGGAATACGATCAGCGAGTGTTCAGCGCGGTTGGAACGACCTCGGGCGCTGACTCGGATGTATGGATGCTTGGCGTGACCGTTCCGCTGGGGGGTGGCAACCTGCTGGCCTCGTATCAGGAGCGCGATGGCAAGTCAGTGCAACTGACGCCGCCGCCGCTGCCCACGTTTGACGAGCGTGATGTGGATGTTTGGGGCATCGCGTATACATATCCTTTGTCCCGCCGTACCAACCTCTACGCGCACTTCGCGGACGCGAGCGGTAAGCACAACCTCAACAACAGCCTGACGTTCGATCGCAGGCTGTACACGGTTGGTATCCGTCACCTGTTCTAGTCTTAGAAACTTATTTACGATTAAGGCCACTCATTCGGGTGGCCTTTTTTTTCGTATGTCTGCTTTTTAACGGGCGGGTAGCGCCGCTTCGACCAGCGGCCGCAAACGGGCAGCGGCTGCGCCGTCCAGCGACGCCACCCTGAGGCGGCGCGCAACTACGTCCTCGGCATAAAGCGCTTGTTCGTACCGAGCAGCGACACCAGCAAACTTCGATATCGCACTGCCATCGCCGTCTTTGTCGGCAAGCGCGACGGCTTCTGCGGCGCGACAGGCTGCTTCGATTGACGGGTCGACATCGAGTTTCATTGCGGCGGTCACGCTAGGCCGCGCATCGAGCAGTCCGAGTTTGGCGGCTTGATCGAGTGCGTCGAGCGCCATTTTTCGATACGTGGTCCATTTGCCGCCGACCACCGTGATCAGGTTTTCATGCTCGATCGCGATCGCGTGCTCGCGCGAGATCGTCTTGGTCGCTTTCGCCGCGCGCGGCGAGAACAACGGCCGCAGCCCTGCGAAGGTCGCCAGCACGTCGCCAATCGAAGGTGGTGATTCGAGGTAGCTGCGCGCGGTGTCGAGAATGAACTCGATCTCAGCCTCCGAAGCTTCCGGATTCCAGGTTGCACCATTGGCCGCGATATCGGTGGTGCCGAGCATCAACCGCCGATGCCATGGAATGGCAAACAGCACGCGGCCATCGACGGTTCTCGGAATCATCATGCCGGTCGTGCCAGGCAGAAACGAACCGGGCAACACGATATGCGAGCCGCGACTGGTTGCGGTCAACGCCGCTGCCGTGCCGTCCGCACGCCGGCGCAGGTCGTCGGCCCAGACGCCGGTGGCGTTAAAAGCAACTTTCGCACGCAATTCGAGGCGCTCTCCCGTTTGCACGTCGCGCGCAACAATCGCACCCACGCGGCCACTGGTGAGCTCGAGCCGATCGGCTTCGACGTAGTTGATGGCGACAGCGCCGATGCGCACGGCCGTGCGCATCAGTGCGATTGCCAGGCGTGCATCGTTGAATTGCGCGTCCCAATAGGCGACGCCGCCAATGAGACCGTCAGTCTTGACGCCGGGCAACTGTGCGGTCGTCTCTGCACGGGATAGCCAATGCGTATCGCCAATGCCGCGCTTGCCGGCAAGCGCGTCGTAAATGCCCAAACCAACGCGCATGAACTCACGTTCCAGCAGCCGATAGCACGGAACGATGAATTTCAGCGGCCGTACCAGCTCCGGCGCGTTTGCGAGCAGCAGCGCGCGCTCCGACAACGCCTCGCGCACCAACTTTATATTGCCCTGTGCCAGATAGCGCACGCCGCCATGAATCAGCTTGGTGCTGCGGCTCGATGTTCCGCTGGCAAAGTCACGCGCTTCAATCAGCGCAGTGCGAAAGCCGCGGGCCGCTGCATCGACCGCAATGCCGAGGCCGGTAGCTCCGCCGCCAATAACGAGGACATCCCACACGCGCGGCTCGCGCAATTGAGCGAGCAACTGCCCGCGTTCGATTGCGGGGGCCACCACAAAATCGGGGTCTGACCCCGATTTATCTGCCCGCGCGTTCATGCCGCCCAGTGCAGCGAGCGGTCAACAGCCTGGTGCCAATGCGCAATTAGCGCGTCGCGCTGCGACGCCTGCATTGCCGGCTCAAACCGATGCTCGGCACGCCACAGGGCTGAAATCTCTGCGAGACCGCTCCAGAAGCCGGTCGCCAGTCCCGCTAGGTACGCGGCGCCCAGCGCTGTCGTCTCGGTCACTTCCGGGCGCACGACCGGCACACCGCTGATGTCCGCCTGAAACTGCATCAACAGGTCGTTCTTCGCAGCGCCACCGTCGACTCTGACCTCCGTTAACGGCTTCTGGGCGTCGCGCTGCATCGCTGTCAATACATCGGCCGACTGAAACGCGATCGACTGCAATGCGGCGAGTGCGATATGCGCCTTCGTCGTTCCGCGCGTGAGGCCAACGATCGTGCCGCGTGCATCGGGATCCCAGTGCGGCGCCCCCAGCCCGACAAAGCCAGGCACCAGGAATACGCCGCCGTTGTCGTCGACCTGCCGCGCAAGCGCTTCAACATCGTCGGATCGAGCGAACAGTCCGAGCCCATCGCGCAGCCATTGCACGACCGCGCCGGCCACGAATACGCTTCCCTCGAGCATGTAAGCGGTGCTTTCCGACTTGGCCAACGTCCAACCGGCCGTTGCCAACAGTCGATTGCTCGATGCTTGCGGGCGGGCGCCGACGTTCATCAACATAAACGCACCGGTGCCGATCGTATTTTTTGCCATACCTTCGTAAAAGCAGGCCTGGCCGAAAGTGGCGGCCTGCTGATCGCCGGCGTTGCCCGCGATCGCTATCGGGCCACCAAACAGTTCCTGGACCGTTGTGCCGATGGTTTCGCTCGATGCAGTCACGCGCGGCAGCACCGCACGCGGCACTCGGAATAATTCGAGCAACTCGTCGCTCCATGCAAGCGAATGCAGATCGAGCAGCAGCGTCCGCGACGCATTACTGACATCAGTCACATGGTGCGTGCCACCGGTGAGGTTCCATATCAGCCACGTATCGATCGTGCCGAATGCCAGCTCGCCGCGCACGGCTCGCGCGCGCGCGCCCGGCACATGGTCAAGCATCCACTCGATCTTGGTGGCGGAAAAGTAGGGATCGAGCAGCAGCCCCGTCTTAGCCGTGACATCCGGCTCGACACCTTGATCACGCAATGCCTGGCAGCGCTCAGCGGTACGGCGGTCCTGCCACACGATCGCATTTGCGATCGGTGCGCCGGTGGCGCGATCCCATATCACGGTTGTTTCGCGTTGATTCGTCACGCCGATTGCGGCGATGTCGCCTGCGCCGGCACCGGCCTGACGTAGCGCGGACTGCGCGCACTGCAGCTGCGTCGACCAGATTTCCGAGGCGTCGTGTTCGACCCAGCCCGGCTGCGGAAAAATCTGTCGAAACTCCTGCTGCGCAGTGGCAACGATCCGGCCGCGCCGATCGAACACGATTGCGCGCGAGCTGGTCGTGCCCTGATCCAGCGCCAGCACGTATTTGGTCATGTTGCAATCAGCATAGACGAACGACCCGTGCGAAGGCAGACTTCGGCCATAACACTCAAGGAGCAATGATGATGCAGCATGTCCTAAGCCGCCTGTTCGCGGCGATGTTGGCGTTTGCCTTTCTCGCGCCGGCGCACGCGCAAAGCTGGCCTGCGAAGCCGGTTCGCATCGTCGTGCCGTTTCCGCCGGGAGGCACGACGGACATCGTGGCGCGTTCGCTCGGCGCCGAATTGCAGCGCATGTGGCAGCAACCGGTCCTGGTCGAGAATCGCCCGGGCGCAGGCGGCAACATCGGCGCGGATCTGGTGGCCAAGAGCACGAACGACGGTTACACGCTGCTGATGGGCACCGTCGGCACGCATGCAATCAACGCGGCGCTGTTTGCGCAGAGCGGCAACAAGATGCCGTTTGATCCGGTCAAGGACTTCGTACCGATCACGCTCGCGGCCGGCGTGCCCAACGTGATGGTGATCCACCCGAAGGTACCGGTCAACAGCGTCGGCGAATTCATCGCGTATGCGAAAGCAAACCCGGGCAAATTGAACATGGCGTCGAGCGGCAACGGCACCTCGATTCATTTGACCGGCGAGCT
>CAZKNV010000106.1:0-6741 GCA_964554145.1 uncultured Burkholderiaceae bacterium | reverse complement strand
CCTGACCACGCATCGTCTTGACGACGCGCGCAAGTTTGGTGGTCAGTTGATCGAGCATCGAAAAAGCGAGAGATTCCGGCTAACGCGCAGAGGAAGAATCCAACATCTGCATGGTATAAACATTCATGCAGTTGCGCTTCGAGTGGCTCGCATTGTACGTGGCCGTCGCCGCGCTTTATCTGCTGGTTGCCTGGCGCGAATGGGTTGGGCAGCAGCCTGGCTCTTCTCGGGCGCCGGTGTGGCACGCCGCGGTGCTGGCGTTGGCGCTGGTGCTGCACGGCACGTTACTGCTGCACGGCGTTTACCAGGATGGCGAGCTGCGTTTCGGTTTTGCGCACGCATTGTCGGCCACGTTATGGATCACCGCATTGATCGTTTGCGTTGAGACGCTGTTCACGCCATCGCGCGGCATGTTCTTGTTCGTGCTCCCATTGGCCGCACTCGCGAGTTTCTTGCCCGCGCTGTTTCCGGGCGCCCTCGTTGGCAGATCGAGTGCGTCGCCGCTGTTTCAAGTTCATCTGCTACTGGCGATACTGGCGTACAGCCTGCTGACGATCGCCGCGATCCAGGCACTGTTAATGGCGACGATGGAGCGCCGGCTGCATGGTGAAGCCGTTGCTGCGCCTGGCCGGCTCGCCTTCGTCATCGATCGCCTACCGCCGTTAATGGCGATGGAAGGCGTGCTGTTCCGGCTGATTACCGTGGGATTCATTCTGCTAACGGCAACCTTGGTCAGCGGAATTTTCTTTTCCGAAGAACTTTTTGGTCGTCCGCTGCGGTTCGATCACAAGACGATATTTGCGATTGCGGCCTGGATGGTATTCGGCGGGCTGCTGCTGGGCCGTGTGGTATTCGGCTGGCGCGGCCGCACCGCACTGCGCTGGACCATCACAGGATTCGTGATGCTGATGCTGGCGTACGTGGGCTATCACTTCGTGCTCGAAGTTCTGCTGCAAAGAGTCCGATGAGTCGGATCCTGTTTTTTGTGTTGCTTGCTCTGGCGATTTATCTTGTCTGGCGCCTGCTTAAAAAAAAGCAGGTGCCTCGCAGCGGCGAGGATTCGGCTCTTCCGCGCCTGCCGATGGTCAGCTGCGCAACGTGCGGCCTACACGTTCCGCGCAATGAGGCGCTGATGCAGGACGAGCGCTACTTTTGCTGCGAAGAGCATCGCCGTGCAGTGCCTCCGGCCGGCGAGTAGCGACAGAAGGATACGGCCTGAGTGAACGCCCCCGAGACGTCGATCACCTCGGTCGATTTACTGCCCGACGACAAACCGATCGTCGACGGCGAAACGCCGTGGCGTGCGCTCGAGTACTTCGCCAGCACACGTGTAATCGTCGCCGCAGCGTTGGTGTTCGCGAGCGCTGCCTTTGGCGCGCGTCCGCTGGGAGTGAGCGGGGTGCAGCAATCGACGCTCGTTGCGTCGTTGTCGTACTTCGCATTTGCCGCGCTGTTTGCCGGTCTTGCGCTGTACCTGCATAGGCATTTTCTGGCGCAGGTCATCGGCCAGTTGGTACTCGATCTGGTCGTAATAACCGCGTTGGTCGTCACCAGCGGCGGCGTCGCATCGGGCTGGGTCATCCTGTTCCTGCTGCCGCTGGCAGGCGCGTCGTTGCTGTTGCCGTCATCCCTGGTGTTCTTCGTTTGCGCAATCGCGGTGCTGGCGATCCTGATCGACGCCGGGCTGCGCGCGTTGGCGGCGGACGCATCGGACCCGCTGCTGTTCCAGGCAGGTGTTTATGGCGCAGCTTTATTTGCAGTGACCGCGCTGCTGCGCGCGCTGAGTATGCGACTGGCTAGTCAGGAGCGCCTGGCGCGCTCACGCGGCCGCGATCTGCAAAATCAACTGGCGATCAATCGGCTGGTGATCGCGCAGATGCAGCAAGGTGTGATCGTAGTCGATCCGACTACACAGGTACGTGCCAACAACCGCGCCGCTCGCCGGATGCTGGGACTCGAGCCCGCGGCGCAACTGACCGGCGTGCGTTTGAGCAGTGTGCCGGCAGCGAGTGCATTGGCCGAGGCGTTCATGCGCTGGGTCAATGCGGGGCGCAGCGAGGGCGCATGGTCTAACACGGTGATGGCCGGCACCGAAGCCGCACCCAGTCCGTTGCTCGAATCGCGCATGCGCGCGCGCTTTGCGCGGCCGACATCGGGCTCGGACGAGGAGTTCGTCATCTTTATCGAAGATGTGCGCGATGTCGAAGACCGCGCTCAGCAACTGAAGCTTGCAGCAATGGGCCGCCTGACGGCATCGATCGCGCACGAGATTCGAAATCCGCTGGCGGCGATCAGTCATGCCGGCCAGATGATGGGCGAAGACAGTGCCGATCCGATGTTGAAGCGGCTGGCCGGCATCGTGCGTGAAAACACGCAGCGGCTTAATCGGCTGGTCGAGGATGTGCTCAGAGTGGCGCGTCGCGAGCCGCCGCTCGGCGACGAGATCGACATCAACGAATTCGTGCAGCAGTTCCTGGCGGAGTTCGTGCGCGACCGCGCGCTCGCGCCCGCCACGATTCAACTGGAAACCGAACCCGATTTGCGAGTGAAATTCGAGCAATCGCATTTACGGCAGGTGCTTTATAACCTTGTCGATAATGCTTTGCGCTACGCAACTGGGGGTCCGAAGTCGGTGCGTGTCGTTATCGAGCGCGCGCCCGAGCAGGATCGCCCGCAACTGTGGGTATTTGACGATGGGACGGGGGTGCCGGCAGACGCGCGCGTGGCGTTGTTCGAGCCGTTTTTCACGACGCGCACGCAGGGCACGGGGCTCGGGCTCTACCTCGCACGCGAGTTTTGCGTCACCAATCGTGCCGATCTGTCGTATTCGTCGCGGCGCGAATTTGACGGTTCGTCGCGCGATGGATTCCTGCTTCGTTTCGGACGTGGCGCCCCGATGGGTAATGAGCAACAGGGCTTCTTGGACACCCTGCCTATTAGGTAAATACGCGCTAACGCATGCACGACTCAGCCGACTCTGATCCTGTTTTAAGCCAACCGGTGCAGCGCAGGTTGCCGGCCGTGCTCGTGGTCGATGACGAAGCTGATTTGCGCGAGTTGTTGTCGTTGACACTGGTGCGCCTCGGGCTCGATGTCGATACAGCAGAGTCGGTGCGTGCCGCGCGCGCGTTGCTTGCGCAAAACAGATATGCGTTGTGTCTGACCGATATGCGATTGCCCGATGGCACAGGGCTCGATCTGGTGCGTGATGTCGCGGCCTCGGCCGGCCCGCCGATCGCCGTGATTACTGCCTATGGCAGCGCAGAAAATGCGGTGGCGGCGCTAAAGGCCGGCGCCTTCGATTACTTGACCAAGCCTGTCGATATCAATCAACTGCGCATGCTGGTTCGTTCGGCGGTGCGTGAAACCGGAGCGGCGGCTGACAGCTCTGCCGTACCGATCGGAACCGCTGAAGCGAGCGCAGATTCGATCGCACTGAGCCGGCTGATCGGCGATACGCCGGCAATGCAGCAGATGCGCACGATGATCGGCCGGCTCGCGCGCAGCATGGCACCGGTAGCAATCCGCGGTGAATCGGGCAGCGGCAAGGAGCTCGCGGCGCGCGCGATTCACGATGGCTCGAGCCGGCGCCAGCAGCCGTTTATCGCAGTCAACTGTGGCGCCATTCCCGAAACGTTGATGGAGGCCGAGTTCTTCGGTTACCGCAAGGGCGCGTTTACCGGCGCCGAGCGGGATCGCGAAGGTTTTTTTCAGGCAGCCGCCGGCGGCACATTGTTCCTCGATGAGGTCGCCGAGCTGCCACTGGCAATGCAGGTCAAGCTGTTGCGCGCAATTCAGGAACGCAGAGTGCGCAAGGTGGGCGCGGCGGCCGAAGAACCGGTCGATGTGCGACTCGTCAGTGCCACGCATCAGGACCTGGGCGCGCTCGTGACCGCCGGAAGGTTCAGACAGGATTTGTTTTATCGCCTGAACGTGATCGAACTGCGCGTGCCCGGATTGCGTGAGCGATTGGACGACATTCCATTGCTGGCTGAACGCATCCTGGCGCGCATTTCGGAGCGCGCGGGATCGCCGCAGGCGCGCCTGGCACCGGCCGCGGCGGCGGCGCTGAAGCGTTATCGCTTTCCGGGCAATGTGCGCGAACTGGAGAATATTCTCGAGCGTGCGGTGGCATTGGCCGGCAGCGATGTGCTGATGGCCGACGATCTGATGCTGCCTAATCCTGAGGTCGATCTGCCGATCGATGTCGAGCCCATTGCCACTGAGGCTACTGATCTCTCCGAGGAAGTCGCCGCGCGTGTCGGTGACGAAGCTGAAATCAACACGCTATCCGGTGTGCTGGATTTCCGCGTGGTCGACGGCGTGCCGACTTCGCTCGGCGCCTATTTGGATTCGCTCGAGCGCGATGCAATTCGGTCCGCGCTCGTCAAGACCCGTTACAACCGCACCGCCGCGGCACAGCTTCTGGGCATCACGTTCCGCCAGTTGCGTTACCGGATGCAGCGACTTGGTATTAAATGACGGCGATGTCCAAGAACGCGCAGCGCGATTGGAAACAGCGCCGTCACCCCGGCGTAGGCCGGGGTCTAGTTTTTATTGCACGATGATCGTAGGCCGCGACGGCTGGCTTGACGATGTTCGCCGTGTGCACTCGCCCAACTTCGACCCGCGGCCGGCTGGTAGTTCGATCGAACTGATCGTCATCCATAACATCAGCTTGCCCCCGGGCCGTTACGGCGATGGCCATATCGCCCGGCTGTTCACCAATACGCTCGATGAAGATGCCGACCCGTTTTTTGCGCAGATCGCCGACGCGCGAGTGTCGGCACACGTGCTTATCGAACGCGACGGCGCGGCAACGCAGTTCGTGTCGTTTGCCGATCGCGCCTGGCATGCGGGCGCTTCGATGTTTCAGGGTCGCACCAGTTGCAACGATTTTTCGGCGGGCATCGAACTCGAAGGAACCGACTTCGAACCGTTCACCGATGCGCAGTACGGCACGCTGAACAGCGTCATCGACGCACTGCTCGCCGCGTATCCGATCAAGGCGCTGCGCGGCCACTGCGACATCGCGCGGGATCGAAAGACCGATCCGGGTCCGTTTTTTGACAGACGCCGAATCGAGATTCCGTCAAGCATTTCCTTCCGATCCGCCTGATTTCTTCTTTAGGCACGCTGCGCGGTGCATCTTCGATGCGATGCGCAATCGACATGTGTTGAGTTTCAAAAATTCTGCGCCTATGATGCGCAACACTATTCGTAGTAATGAATCGCCGCTCGTATACAAGATGTTGTACATCGTTGCCGGATCGATCACGTTTGAAAGCGCGCTGCGCCGTCTTGATGAGCAAGGCCGCAAGCGGCACTTCGGCCGCGAATCGGTAATTGATCGGAAACAACCGCTCTTGGTCGGCGACTAGAACTTGTGGTGTTTGCAATTGCGATGACGCTGTCACGCGCTCATCGCCATGCAAGCGGCGACACGATTTGGAGGTGACATGCAGTTTCAGGATGTATCGGCCCAGCCGGCCGTGGCGGGCGGTGCTGCCGCAGCAGGCATAAACGAATTTTCGGCAAGCTCTAATAATCCCGGCGCCACCGGCATCAGCGCTGTCAACGCGACCTCGTTCGGCGATTACAAGGTCATTCGCCGCAACGGTTCGGTGGTTGCATTCGAGCCGTCGAAGATTGCGGTGGCGATGACCAAGGCGTTTATCGCGGTGTGTGGCGGCCAGGGAGCGGCGTCGGCAGCGATTCGCGAGCAAGTCGAGAAATTGACCGACGGCACGGTGCGCGCCTTGCTGCGGCGCCTGCCGGCCGGCGGCACCTTTCATATAGAGGACGTGCAGGACCAGGTTGAGTTGTCGCTGATGCGCGACGGTGCGCACGATGTTGCTCGGTCCTACGTGCTGTATCGCGAGAAGCGCGCGCAGGAGCGTGCCAAGCAGGGTGGTCGCAAGACCGAGCCGCGTCCGAAGCTGTCGATGCTCGAAAACGGGGTACGCGTGCCGCTCGACATGCCGCGCGTCGAAGCAATCGTGCGTGCTGCGTGCGACGGGCTCGCCGATTACGTAACGCCGGATGCCATTCTCTCGGAGACCGTCAAGAATCTTTACGACGGCGTGCCGCTGGAAGAGGTCTACAAGTCGGCGATCCTGGCCGCTCGCGCCCTGATCGAGCAGGATCCTGCGTACTCGACGGTGACCGCGCGATTGCTGCTGCATACCGTGCGGCGCGAGGTACTGGGCGAAGAGGTGGCGCAGGCCGAAATGCAGACGCGTTATGCAGATGCATTCCCGCGTTTTATCAAGGTCGGCATCAGCGTCGGGTTGTTGGACGAGCGGCTGGCGCAGTTCGATCTGAAACGGCTGGGTGCGGCACTGAATGGCAGCCGCGACCTGAATTTCAATTACCTCGGCCTGCAGACACTGTACGACCGCTACTTTCTGCACCACGATTCCCGCCGCTTCGAGCTGCCGCAGATATTTTTCATGCGGGTTGCGATGGGTCTTGCGCTCAATGAGCTCGAGCGAGAGGCGCGCGCAATCGAGTTTTACGAGGTGCTGTCGAGCTTCGACTTCATGAGTTCGACGCCGACCTTGTTTAATTCCGGCACCAAGCACTCACAGCTGTCGTCTTGCTACCTGTCGACCGTTGCCGACGATCTGGACGGGATTTACGAAGCGATCAAGGAAAACGCGCTGCTTGCCAAATATGCGGGCGGGCTGGGCAACGACTGGACGCCGGTGCGCGGGCTCGGCAGCCATATCAAGGGAACCA
>CAZKNV010000105.1:0-6779 GCA_964554145.1 uncultured Burkholderiaceae bacterium | reverse complement strand
CGCCAGGCGCGCGACACGATTGTCGAAGAAGCGCAGCGTGCCGGCATGCCGTTTGTCGATCAGCGCTGGCTCGGCGGGATGCTGACCAACTTCAAGACGGTCAAGGTGTCGATCAAGCGCCTGAAGGAAATGGAACAGATCATTGCCGATAACGGCACCGAGCGCATGTCGAAGAAGGAAGCGCTCGACTTTCAGCGCGAGATCGAGAAGCACAACAAGGCGATCGGCGGCATCAAGGACATGAACGCGCTGCCCGATGCGCTGTTCGTGATCGACGTCGGCTATCACAAGATCGCAATCCTGGAGGCCGCCAAGCTCGGTATTCCGGTGGTGGCAGTGGTCGATACCAATCACTCCCCCGAAAACATTGCGTACGTGATTCCGGGCAACGACGATTCGAGCCGTGCGGTGCGGCTGTACGCGCGTGGCATTGCCGATGCGGTGCTGGAAGGCAAGGCCGCGGCGCTGCAGGGCGTAGTGCAGGCGGCATCTGACAGCGACGGCGAAGAATTCGTCGAAGTCAGTGAAGAGCGGCAGTAACGTTCGATAGGCAGGTACAGCTTGGAAGGGGCGCAAGCCCCTTTTTTGTAGAGACAAACCGGAGTTCGTAATGGCGGAAATTACCGCGGCGATGGTCAAGGAACTGCGTGAGAAGACCGACGCGCCGATGATGGAATGCAAGAAGGCGCTGGCGGAAGCCGATGGCGACATGGCCAAGGCTGAAGAAATTCTGCGCGTGAAGCTGGGCAGCAAGGCGAGCAAGGCGGCGTCGAGAGTCGCTGCCGAGGGCGTGGTGGTGATCGATGTCGATAGTGCAGGCAAGCTGGGCGCGATGGTCGAGGTCAACTCCGAAACCGACTTTGTCGCGAAGAATCTGGATTTCATGCAGTTTGCGAGAGATCTTGCGAAGCTGGTCGCGACCAGGAATCCGGGCGATCTGCAGGCGCTGGCGTCGTTGCCGCTGGCGGGAGGCACCGTCGAAAGCACGCGTACCGGGTTGATCGGAAAAATCGGCGAGAACATTTCGATCCGGCGCTTTGCCAGAGTCGAAGCGAAGGGGCGATTGGCGAGCTATATCCATGGCGGCAAGATCGGCGTTCTGGTAGACATCACGGGTGGCGACGCCGATCTGGCGAAGGACGTCGCCATGCACATCGCGGCAAGTAAGCCAAGGTCATTGGATGCGACCGGCGTTCCATCCGGTTTACTCGAGACAGAGCGGCGCATTGCAATCGAAAAGGCGCGCGAAGCAGGCAAGCCCGAAGCGATGCTGGACAAGATTGCCGAGGGAACCGTGCAGAAGTACCTGCGCGAAGTGACGCTGCTCGGCCAGGTTTTCGTGAAGAACGACAAGCAGACGATCGAGCAGCTTCTGAAGACCCATGGCGCCAGCGTCAAAGACTTTGTCTTGTACGTGGTCGGCGAAGGGATCGAGAAGAAGCAAACCGATTTCGCGGCCGAAGTTGCCGCGATGGCGACGGCGCGCGCATGACCGATACGAGGCTGCTCAGTTGAGCGCCCACCAACCACCGTGACTCGATGAACGCAAGCGCTGCCCCGGCTTACCGACGAGTTCTGCTAAAGCTCTCAGGCGAGGCGCTGATGGGCAACGATGCCTTTGGCATCAATCGCGAGACAGTGGAAGCGATGGTCGCCGATATCGGCGAGGTGGTGCGACTGGGTGTCGAGGTCGCCGTCGTCATCGGCGGCGGCAACATTTTTCGCGGTGAGGCGCTCGGCGCTGGCGGCATGGACCGCGCGACGGCCGATTACATGGGCATGATGGCCACCATCATGAACGCGATGGCGCTGCAGGATGCGATGCGGCGCGCCGGTGTCGAGGCGCGCGTGCAGTCTGCGTTGAATGTCGAAGCGGTGGTCGAGCCGTATATTCGCCCGAAGGCGTTGCGGTATCTGGAAGAAGGCAAGGTTGTGATCTTTGCCGCCGGCACCGGCAATCCATTTTTTACGACCGATACCGCCGCGGCGTTGCGCGGATCCGAAATCGGCGCGCAGATCGTCTTGAAGGCGACCAAGGTCGATGGCGTTTACTCGGCCGATCCCAAAAAGGATCCGAAGGCGACCCGCTATTCGACGATCAGCTTCGACGAGGCGCTGAATCGCAAGCTGCAGATCATGGACGCCACCGCGTTTGCGCTGTGCCGCGATCAGAAGCTGCCGATCAAGGTGTTCAATATCGCGAAGAGCGGCGCGCTCAAACGCGTGGTACTCGGAGAAGACGAAGGCACGCTGGTTCACGTTTGAGGATATTAGGAGCGAGCCAAATGAGCATTGCAGAAATCCAGAAATCGACCGAGCAGAAAATGCAGAAGTCGGTCGAGGCGCTGAAGCACGATTACGCAAAAGTTCGCACTGGGCGCGCGCACATTGGGCTGCTGGACCACATCCAGGTCGACTATTACGGCTCGATGATGCCGCTGAATCAGGTCGCGCAGGTCGGCCTCGGCGATGCACGGACGATCACCGTGCAGCCGTGGGAAAAGAAAATGGTTCCGGTCGTCGAAAAGGCGATTCGCGACTCGGATCTCGGGCTCAATCCTTCCACCAGTGGCGATGTCGTGCGCGTGCCGATGCCGCCGCTGACCGAGCAGCGCCGCAAGGAGCTGGTCAAGGTCGTCAAGCACGAAGGTGAAAACGCCAAGGTGGCCGTGCGCAATTTGCGGCGCGATGCGAATCACCACGTGAAGGAAATGCTGAAGAACAAGGAAATTTCGGAGGACGACGATCGCCGCGCAGAAGAGGCAATCCAGAAACTGACCGACCGTTACGTTGCCGAAATCGACAAGCTCGGCGCCGAAAAAGAAAAAGAAGTGATGACCGTCTGAAGTCGTTCGACGACTCGACCCGCCGTGCGTAAGCAACTTCCCTCGAACCCCGTGAATTCGGAGCGCCGCGCGCCACGGCATGTCGCGATCATCATGGATGGCAACGGCCGCTGGGCGATGGCGCAGGGCAAGCCCAGGGTCTCAGGCCATTCGCGCGGGGTCGATGCCGTGCGTACGACGCTGCAGGCGTGCGGCGAACGCGGCGTCGAATTTCTGACGCTGTTTGTTTTCAGCTCCGAGAACTGGCGCCGGCCGGCGGACGAAGTGTCGATGCTGATGAAGCTGTTTGTCTTCGCGTTGCAACGTGAAGTCGACAAACTGATCGAGCTGGGTGTGCGACTGAGAGTGGTCGGCGACCGCTCTGCGTTCGATCCCGAGCTCTCCCGGTTGATCGTCGAATCCGAGCGACGCACCGAAAACAACAGCCGGTTGCATCTGACGATCTGCGCCGACTATGGCGGCCGCTGGGACATCGCACAGGCCGCGAGCCTCGCCGCCAATGCGCAGTTAAAGTCCGGCGCCGACAGCATCACACTGACCGAAGCCGAAATCGAACCGTATCTGGCGCTGGCGTTTGCACCCGAACCCGATCTGTTGATCCGCACCGGCGGCGAAAAGCGCATCAGCAATTTCCTGCTGTGGCAGCTGGCCTACACGGAGTTCTATTTTTGCGACGTGCTGTGGCCGCAATTCGGTGCGGCGGAGTTGGACAGTGCACTCAAGTGGTATGCGAGCCGCCAGCGGCGCTTCGGCATGACCGGCGAACAGTTGGATGCCCGATCGTCCATCGCTGATGCCGCCTAGCGGCCCCCTGCGATTGGCGTGCCCGGGATCAGCATGCTGAAGCAGCGCGTTTTTACTGCGGTGATTCTGCTCATGGTCGCGATTGGCACCATCGTGTGGTCGCCGACTGCGTTTGCAGTGGTGGCGACTACGATCATGGGATTGGCGCTAGCCGAATGGCTGCAACTGGCTGGCGCGACTCGAATGGTGTCCATGAGCATCGCGTTCATCGTTGCATTGATGCTGCTGGCATTGGCCATTGGCGGGCGCGACATTATCGCGCTTGTCGTGCTGCCGCTTGGCGCGCTGGTATCGGCAGTCTGGCTCGTGATCTCCGCTGTGCTGGTACAGCCCGGCGCAATAGCGTTTAAATTGCCGCGCAGCGTCGGCATCGTGCTGGCCCTGATGCTCGTGCTCGCCGCCTGGTTCGCGCTGATGCACTTCCTGTTCGAAGGCGCGATCATGTTGCTATCGGTGCTGTCCATCGTCTGGATTGCGGACATCGCAGCGTACTTCGCGGGCCGCGCCTTCGGACGCCGCAAGCTTGCGCCGCACATCAGCCCGGGCAAGACGTGGGCGGGAGTCATCGGTGCCATATTGGCAGTCTTGCTGGTGGCGCTGAGCGTCTGGCAGTTCGCAGCGAGCGCTCCGACTTATTCGAACGGCTTATTTACGGCGGTCGGGCCTGTATTGGCACTGTCGCTACTCGCCTGGCTGGTCGCAATGTCCGTAATCGGCGACCTGTTTGAAAGCCTGCTGAAAAGGCAGGCAGGCGTTAAAGACAGCGGCCAATTGCTTCCCGGGCATGGGGGCGTACTCGATCGAGTCGACGCCGTGGTGCCGGTGCTTCCGGCAGCGATGCTGATTCAATGGCTAGTTCACTAGAACGCAACGTCACGATTCTTGGCGCGACCGGATCGATCGGCGCCAGTGCGCTCGACGTGATTGCGCGCCATCCTGCGCGCTATCGAGTGCACGCGGTCACCGCGCAATCGAATGTCGATGATCTGGCCGACATCGCCGTCAGATTTTGGGCGGACGTTGCCGTAATCGGTGAGCCAGCACTGGAACTGCGTTTACGCGATGCGCTGCGTGCTCGCGGCGCCAACACCATTGTTCGTGCGGGGCGCCAAGCGCTGGTCGAGGTGGCACAGGCGCCGGAGTGCGATACGGTGCTGGCCGCCATCGTCGGTGCCGCAGGGCTTGAACCGACACTGGCTGCTGCTGCGGCAGGTAAACGATTGTTGCTGGCGAACAAGGAGGCGATCGTCTGCGCCGGCTCGCTGCTGATGGCGGCGGTGCAGCGTGGCGGCGGTGCATTGCTCCCGGTGGACAGCGAGCACAACGCGATTCATCAATGCCTGGCCGGCGTGCGCGAAGCCGAGCGGTCTGGCGCGCGGCTTGTGTTGACGGCCTCGGGCGGGCCGTTCCTGAATCGCGACGATCTCGACAACGTCACGCCGGACGAAGCTTGCGCCCACCCGAAATGGGTGATGGGCCGCAAGATCTCGGTCGATTCGGCCACACTGATGAACAAGGGCCTCGAAGTGATCGAAGCGAGCTGGTTGTTCGGCATTCCGGCCGATCGCATCGATATCGTGATTCATCCGCAAAGCGTCATTCATTCGATGGTGGAGTTCGCCGACGGCTCGGTGCTTGCGCAAATGGGAACACCCGATATGCGGACTCCGCTGGCGTATGCGCTTGCCTGGCCCGAGCGGGTCGCAAGCGGAGCGCGCCGGCTCGACTTTGCGAACGCCGGGCCGCTGACGTTCGAGGCGCCCGACCGGCGGCGCTTTCGATGTCTCGATTACGCCTATGCGTCGCTCGCGCGGGGCGGAGCGGCCAGCGTGGTGTTGAACGCTGCCAACGAAATCGCGGTCCAAGCGTTTCTCGAACAGCGCTTGCGCTTCACCGAAATTGCACCGACGATCGAGCAGATGCTCGAAAGCTACGATCCCATGCCGCCCAACGATATCGACGACATTCTGCACATCGATCGCGAGGCACGCGAGCGTGCGAGCGAGCTGGTGATGGATAGAGTGTGATGACCTTCCTGACGACGATCGCCGCATTCCTGGTCACGCTCGGCATCCTGATCGTGATCCATGAATACGGCCATTACTGGGTGGCCAAAAAAGCCGGCGTCAAGGTGCTGCGCTTTTCGATCGGCTTCGGTCGTCCGATTGCACGTTGGGTGCGCGGTGCCGATCGCACCGAATGGGTGGTCGCCGCATTACCTCTCGGCGGCTACGTGCGCATGCTCGACGAGCGCGATCCCGAATGCCAGCCGATCGCCGCGGCCGACCTGCCGCGCGCGTTCAATCGCCAGCCGGTCGGCAAACGAATTGCGATCGTGCTCGCGGGCCCGGCGGCCAACTTGCTGCTTGCCGTTGCGGTGTACTGGTTTCTAAGCGTGGTCGGCGTCTTCGAGCCGAGCGCGGTCGTCGGAATGCCTCCTCCTGCTACCGCGGCTGCGCGTGCGGGACTGATGGCGGGCGACACAGTGGTCGAAGTTGCCGGCAATCCGGTGCGCTCGTGGAATGAGTTGCGCTGGCTGCTGCTGCAGCGCGCCGTTTCAGATGAACCGATCGCGCTCGAAGTTGAAGGCAGCGATAGACAACGTCGCTCGTTGACTGTGCAGCCAACTTCACTTGCGCCAGAAGATCTCGATGGCGACTTGATCGGACGGCTTGGTTTCGTTTTGTACCAGGGTCCGACGCGAGTCGGTAGAGTCACCGAGGCGAGCCCCGCATTTGAGTCCGGTCTGCGCACCGGCGACCGAGTCGTTTCAATCGACGGCGAGCCGATCGGGTCAGCCGATCGACTGCGTGAACAGATTCGCGCCTCGGCCGAGCGGCCCATCGAGCTTGGCGTCGAGCGCGAAGAAAAGCTCCTCCGTCTGCGAGTCACACCGGCGCTCGTCACCGAGAATGGCAACTCGTTCGGCCGCATCGGCGCCGAGCTGAGCGATCGCTTGCCGCCGATCAAGGTGCAGTACGGTCCATTCGAAAGCATTCCACGCGCATTCGAAAAAACGGCCGACACTGCTGTGTTCTCGCTGAAGATGCTCGGCAAGATGCTGACGGGCGAAGCATCGTGGAAGAATCTGTCGGGCCCGGTGACGATTGCCGATTACGCGGGGCAGAC
>CAZKNV010000104.1:0-6795 GCA_964554145.1 uncultured Burkholderiaceae bacterium | reverse complement strand
GTAGGGACTGAACGGCTGCAGCTTGATGTTGCGCTTGAACGCTTCGATCGCTTCCTGCAGCCGGCCGCTTCTGATCAACACCAGTCCGAGGCCATACCAGGCGCGGTCGAGCGACGGCTTCAACTCGACCGCTTTGCGAAAGCTGCGTTCGGCAGAGTCGAGTTCGTCCCTTCTATCGTGCAGAAACCCCAGGTTGAACCAGGCGTCGGCGGATAGCGGATCGATTTCAACCAGCCGCTCAAACTCGCGCACCGCAGCTGCCAGATCACCGGACTCCGCGTGCAGATTTCCCAGAGCGGCGCGCGCAACAGCATCGCGCGGCGCAAGCGCGATGAGTTGGCGATAGATGCCGATTGCCTCCGGCATGCGCTTGAACAGAACCGCGACATACGCCATGCACCTTAGCCGGACGCGGGTGATCAAACGTGCGATCGCCGTCATGCCGTTACCGGTTTTGTTGGACGGCGGCACACGCGCGCTGCTGCGGATCGGCGCGGCAACTGGCGGCGAGCTCGAACAGCACCACCAGCCAGATGACGAACAACAGGAAAAACGTGGCCAGCGGAATATGGCGATCGAGCACGAATTTCGGCGTAATCAATCGCGTCAGACGGGTAACGGGACTGGTGATCACCTCGAGCAGCTTGTAAACGGCGTTCTGATGCCGCCGACGCCACGCGAAAACTCCGACCGCAAGTTGAGCAATCAACGCCATGCCGGCGATCTCGAGCACCGCCTTGACGATGGTAAGCAGGAATGCCACGCGTTTGATTCTCCTCTTGGCACATCGTCGCCTTCAGATTGCGTCTCCGAAAATCGCGGTGCGGGCTAGGACGCCTTCCGGAGGCCGGCTGCAAGCGGATCGGTCGCGCCGTACGCCTTCCCTGCTCCCCCCGTTCCGTACGATTGTGATGGTTGCGCTCCATCGCGTCCAGCGCTTGGCGATTGTTGTTGCCGCTGCTTACGCAAACCTTACGCACACCGTTGACGCAGAGCACAACGGCGTTTATGCCCGCCGTTTGTCAGGGCTCTCACAATTGATATTCGAGCTGCAGGCGCTGCTGGAGCTTGCGCGCCTGCTTGAACGCTTCCTTCAGGATCAGTCGATCCAGCTCGTTTAGCTTGTCAGGATTGACGCGGTTCACCGCGCCCTCGGGAGCGCCGGCGTGCTGGTTCTTGAGGCGCAGCGACTGGATAAAGAAAAAAGCGTCGATCATGGCGCGCACGTCCTCGCTGCCGAGACGTGTCGAAGCCGCCGCCACCTGCAGCCGCCGCGCGGTGTTCGTGTCGGAGATGTTGTGCGCAAGCGCCAGCACGCGCGCCGCATCGACGAACAGGCGCGCGCCCTGGCCCTTGAGGTCGATCGTGTTCGGGTGCTCCTTGGGACTCTGGAAGGAGAAGTCGCGGATGACACCAAGGGGTGGCGACTGCTGCAGGGCATTGTCAGCCAGGGTGCGCAGGAAAAGGCGATTCGCCGCCGCCGATTTCAGCAGCCACTTCTTGAGTTGCTCGGCGAGCGCCTGCGCACCGTACAGCGGGCGCAGATCGAAAAAGATCGACGCCATCAGCAGCGCCTTCGGTTCGGGTTTGCCGATCCAGGCGCCGAAGTGACAGCGCCACTCGTCGAGCGACAGACACCATTGCGGATTGCCCGCCATGATGTTGCCCTTGCATAGCGGAAAGCCGCAGGCATCGAGACGCTGGTTGACGACGCGCGCGAACGGCACGAAAGTCTCGCGCAACGGCGCGGCATCGCCGGGTTTTTCGGCCTCGAACACGATGCCGTTGTCCTGATCGGTGGCGAGCGTTTGCTCAAAGCGGCCCTCGGAACCGAAAGCGAGCCAGCACCAGAGGGCATCGGGCAGCTCGATCTCGTCGATGGTGAGCTCGATGACCCGAGTGGCCACCAGATCGTTCAGCGACGAGACGAACTGGCTCAACATCTCGGCGCCGACACCCTGCGTCAGCAGACGCTTCGCGAAGGCGGTGATGTCTTGCGCGCAGCGCACGAGCGATGCGATATCCGGGCACTGAACAATCTCGCGCTGCAACTCATGTACGCCCGAGAGCTTCAGGTCGAACAGTTGCGACTGCGAAACCAACCCGGCAAGATGGCCATTGTCATCGGTCACGACGATATGGCTGATGCCGTGGCGCGCCATCGCAGTCGCGGCCTGATGGGCAGTGGCGTCGGTCTTCAGCGTCACCACTCCGGCGGTCATCACCGAGAGTACGGGCTGCTGCAGATCGCCGTCGGCGAGCGCCACGCGCCGCAGCAGATCGTGCAGCGTGAAGATGCCAAGGGGAATGCGCGTCTCGGGTTCGGCGACGACGATCGCATCCACGTTTTCGCGTGCCATCGTTTCCAGCGCCACGCGTACTGAACTGTCAAGTGACGCCACCGCCGGCTTGCCGCGCATCAGCTGTGCAAGCGGGCTGTGCATCGTCGGCAGATCGAGCTCAGACGCTGCGAATGGCGGTTTCAATATTGCACCCGCGCGTAATGGGTCCTGTCAGCCGCTTCGCGCGCTTCGCGCAGCGTGTGGATACCGGCGTCGGCGAGCAGGCCGATCATGCGCAGCAACACTTGCGCCGTGATCATCGCGTCGCCCAGCGCGTTGTGGCGCGCCTCGACGCGCACGCCGAGGCGCTCGGCGATAGCCTCCAACCGGTGCGACTCCTGCGCCGGGTGGATGACCTCGGACAGCAACAGCGTATCGAGCAGCGGCTGATCGAACATCACGCCGGTCGATTGCTCCTTCAACTGCAAAAAACGCATGTCGAAAGCAACGTTGTGTCCAACCAGCACAGTGTCTTCGCAAAATGCAAAAAACGCGGGAAGTACTTCGTCGATCGTGGGCTGCCCTCGCAGCATCTCTTCGGTGATGCCATGGATCCTGGCCGAGGCCCGGTCGAGCCGCCGCCGCGGATCGACCAGCTGGTCGAAAGTTTCGTTGTGCAGCAGGCGCAGATTGACGATGCGCACAGCGCCGATCTGGATGATTTCGTCGCCCTCCGCGGGTTCGAGGCCCGTGGTTTCGGTATCGAATACGGTATACGTCAGTTCGGTGAGAGGGCGATCGTCGAGCGCGTGCGCCTCGCCAGCGCGTTCGAACAGCGCGAAATCGTAGTATTCGGGGCGTCCCAATGTGTCGGGACGCTGTGGCGTGTCGTGCTCGGGTTCCGCGACCGGCAGCAGCATCCGAAAATAGCTCAGCGCGTGCGCATCATCGCGCGCAAACCAGCCTTCGCCGCCGTGCCGTTCAGCCACATCGCGCAGCGTTAGCGGCGTCGATTCGCCGCCTAACTTCATCGGCTGGTCCTCCCAGGCTTGTGTTGCTTGCTCTGGCGCGGCCGTGCCGGGCCAGACCAGGTCGAGCTGCGCCAGCCGCTCGGCCTGCGTCAACTGTAGTGTCAACTGCGCCACAGCGAACTCCGTATGCAGGCGAGCGGCGATCCAGGCCAGCGCTCGGATCAAGGTGAAACTGTCGGCCTTGACCCACAGCGCGGGCGCGATGGACTCGACGCGCACCACCACGCCGAGCCGATTTTCGATCGTGGTCTGCGCTGCTGCGACGAGATCGGCGCCGCGCATTTCCTCCAGCACCCAGCGCGCCTTCAGCGCATCGACGTGCTGCGCGGCGTTTTGTTCGAGTTGCTCACTCAGGCCGTGCACCTCTTCTGCGATCACGCCGATGAAGCGCTCGCGCTCTGCAGCGTCCATGTCCGGATAGCCGGCGAGCGTTTCGACCGCGGCGCGGATGTTGGCAACCGAAGCGCGGCTGCCTTCGGTCAGCGTCTGCAGCGCCTGGTCGCGGCGCGACTCGACCTCGAAACTGCGTGTGATGTTCTCCAGCAGCAGGATGTAACCCGAGACCGACTCCGGCCGGCTGTCGCGCGGCGCCGTGTCCGACTCGGCCACAGCCGCGAGCACCGGCGCCATCTGCACGCGGATCAACTGGCCAGTACGGCTCGCCGTGACGAAGTTCGCCATCGCGCGCTGACGGCCGCGTTCGAGACGGCGCCGAATGTTTTCGAGCGCGTGGTCGATAAGAGGACGCTCGATGACGCTGAAGATCGAGCGCCCCAGACCGATCAACGCACTTCCGGCTGCGCCGCCCTGCGCGAGCGCGGAGAACTGCAGGCGGGCGCGGTTGTTGTAGAGCAGGATTTGCCCTTCGAGGTTGCAGGCGACGATGCCCTGGGCCAGTTCCGATATCAACGCAGCAAGGCGGTTTTTCTCCTCCTCGAGCTTCGTCTGCGATTCGCGAATCTGGCGCTCGACATCGGTTTGCAGCGCGTCGCGCTGATCCGCCAGTTCGTTGAGCACGCGCGCCAGTGCATCAAGTTCGGCGGTATCGGTTTCCTGCACCCGGTAAGCACGGTTCGCGTCGAGGACAATGCGCGCCTGCTCTGCGAGCTTCGCGGGCCCCGCGAGATGGGCACGTACGAATGGCATGAAGATAAATGCCGCCGCGCCCGCCGCGATGGCCAGCAGCAGCATTATCAGAGGCAGGCGTGGTGCGAGCAGCGCGCCGGCCGCGGCGCGCTCGCCCGCGCCCAGCGCCGCCCAGAGCGCGCCGGCGACTCCGGCGATCGCCGCCAGCACCGCAAGACAAAGAAGGCCGACCGCGAGGGCGAGCTTGACAGGCGCCCGCATAAAAACTTACACGCCAAGCATCTGCTTGATCCGCGTCACCAAGTCTTTAGTCGAAAACGGCTTGGTCATGTACGTGTCGGCGCCGAGCGCCATGCCCTTGGCCATCTCGGTCTCGCGTCCCTTCGCCGTCAGCATGATCACCTTGGTCGCGCGCCATTCGGGATTGGTGCGAATCGCCTGGCACACTTCGAATCCCGACTTCTTTGGCATCATCACATCGAGCAGCACCAGGTCCGGCCGCATCTCGGCAATCTTGCGCAGCGCTGCTTCGCCGTCGTTGGCGACCGCGACCTCGAAGCCCTCGCGCTTCATCAGGAATTCGAGCGAGATAACGATGTTGCGCTCGTCATCGGCGATCAGGATTTTCTTGGCCATGCTTCTCCTGATGACGCTTGTCAGCCGGCGAACCGCATCAGCAGCGTTTCTTCAATCGGCTCGGCCGCCGCCGCGACCGGCAGCGTGAACGAGAAAATGGCGCCTTTTCCGAGCTCGCTTTCAACCCACAGCCGGCCGCCGAAGTGCTCGACGATCTGGCGGCTGATCGGCAGACCCAACCCTGTTCCCTGCGGCTTGTCGGTCAGCGTGTCGCCCGCCTGGCCGAACTTCTCGAAGATGATCGACTGGTCCTTTGGACTGATGCCCTTGCCGTTGTCGCGCACGTCGACCCGCAGCTCCGCACCCTCCTGCGTCAGCCGCACCTCAACGCGCCCTTGCACCGGGTTGCAGAATTTGCCCGCATTGGACAGCAGGTTGATCAAGACCTGGATGATGCGATCGAAGTCGGTGGTCACGCGCGGTACCTGCTCGGGCATGCGCACGTCCACCTGCACCGCTTTCTCATGGAACAGCTGGCTGGTCGCGTTCACGCTGTCGCTAATCGCCTCGCGCAGATCCACATCCGATACGTTCCATTCGAGCTTGCCCGACTCGATCTTGGCGAGATCGAGCACCTGGCTGATCAAGCGCGTCAGACGCTCGCTTTCCTTCGAGATGATGTCGAGGAAGCGCTTGCGCTCGGTGAGGTCGATCTCGGGGTTTTCGCGCAGTATCTCCGAAAAAGCGCGGATCGAGGTGAGCGGCGTGCGCAGCTCGTGCGATACCGTTGACACGAAGTCGTCCTTCATCCGGTCAAGTTCCTTCAGCTGCTCGTTCGCTGTCTGCAGCTCGGTGGTTGCGGCCTCCAGCTCCTTCGATTTCTGCTCGAGCTGCTGGCTGTACATCACCACCTGCTGCGCTTCAGTCAGCACGTCGCGCACGTCTTCCAGGGTCAGCGCATCTTCCTGTACGGTCGAAGCCATCATGATGCGAGCCGAAGCGGCGCCGATCGCGCCGGCTAGCTGAGTCTCGACAAAGTGCACCAGCTCGCCGTCGGCGGTCAGCTCCTCCTGCGGCCAGTGCACACCCTTGACCCGGGCGTATCGAGCGAAAGATTCGTTGGCGCCCGTTTCACTGAGGAAGCGCGACAGCATGCCGTGCAGCGCCGGCGCCTGAGCGGTGCCGCGCCAGAAGCGGGCGCGATCGGCGTCGCGCTTGAACACATCGACGAACAGATTTGCCTGATGGTGCTCCTCGGCGCTCTGCCGGCCGGCAAGTGACACCAGCACATAGGCGCCGACATTGGCGATCATGCTCCAGATCATCGAGTGCGTGATCTGATCGAGGCCTGATAACCCAAAAAGCTGCAGCGGCCTGAGCAGCTCAAATCCGAACAGCCCTTGCTGCACGATTTCGATCGGCAGCCAGCCCGAGCGCGCCAGCGCGGGTACGAGCAGCGTATAGAACCACACCGCGAAGCCGAGCAGCAGGCCGGCCAGCGCGCCGTTGCGGGTGCCTCCTTTCCAGAACAGACCGCCGAGCGCCACCGGCGCGAACTGCGCGACCGCAGCGAACGAGATCAGCCCGATCGACACCAGCGCGTACGCCTCGCCGGCAATCTTGAAGTACAGATAACCGAGCAGCAGGATCAGCACGATCGCGCCGCGCCGGATGCCGAGCAGCAGCCAGGTGAGGTCCGCGCGCTCAGCCAGACGCAGTCGGCGCAGGCGCAACAGCATCGGCATCACGAGGTCGTTGCACACCATGGTGGACAGCGCAATCGTCTCGACAATCACCATGCCGGTGGCCGCCGACAGCCC
>CAZKNV010000103.1:0-6803 GCA_964554145.1 uncultured Burkholderiaceae bacterium | reverse complement strand
ATCACCCAAGGCGCAGCCGAATCGCAAGATCGTTCCGGGCGCCGTGATTCGCGTTACGCGCGACGACAAGGGCGTTTGGCAAATCGTTCAACTGCCGCAGGTGGAAGCGGCGTTTGTTGCGGCCAGCTCGAAGGACGGCCAAGTCAAGGCGCTGGTCGGCGGCTTCGACTTCAATCTGAACAAGTTCAACCATGTGACGCAGGCATGGCGCCAGCCGGGATCGAGCTTCAAGCCGTTCATTTATTCGGCGTCGCTTGAAAAAGGCTTCATGCCCAGCACCCTGATCAATGACGCGCCGATCAGCATCGACCCGAACCTGACCGGCGGACAGGTATGGGAGCCCAAGAACTACGACGGCAAATTCGAAGGGCCGATGCGCCTCCGGCAGGGGTTGGCGAAATCAAAGAACCTGGTTTCGATCCGCATCCTGCAGGCGATCGGCCCGCGCTATGCGCGCGACTGGGTCACGCGCTTCGGCTTCGAGGCGGAAAAACATCCGGCTTATCTGACGATGGCGCTCGGCGCCGGTGCGGTGACGCCGTGGCAGATGCTTAACGCCTACTCCGTGTTCGCCAACGGCGGCTATCGATTGCACGTGCACTTGGTCGCCAAGGTCACCGACAGTAGCGGCAAGGTGCTAATGGAAGCCAGGCCGCTGCAAGCCGGCGATGATGCCAACCGTGTGCTCGATGCGCGCAATGCGTTCCTGATGGACAACCTGCTAAAGGATGTCGCCCGCTACGGCACAGCGGCGCGCGCCGGTAGCGCGCTCAAGCGCGCCGACGTCGGCGGCAAGACCGGCACCACCAACGATTCGCACGATGCGTGGTTTGCCGGCTATGGCGGCGATCTGGTGGCGGTCGGCTGGATGGGATTCGATCAGCCGCGCCCGTTGGGAGAGCGCGAAACGGGCGGTGGACTCGCACTGCCGATCTGGATCCAATACATGGGCAAGGCGCTCAAGGGTGTGCCTGAAGCAACACGCGATGTGCCGAGCGGCGTCGTCAACCTGGGCGGTGAGTACTACTTCGTTGAACACCAGCCAGGCCAGGGTGTGGCGAGCGTCGGGCTGGAAGATATGTTGCCGCCGGAAGAGCAGATCAAGCGCGAGTCAGTTCGCGAGCAGATTTTTTAATAGAGCTACGCACGCAACACAACGGCTTCACCCCCTTGCGCTGAGATTAGCCGCGATAGCGCGGTAAACAGTTCGCTGCCGTCACACGTGTCGATCCATCGATCGCCGTCGCGTGCGTAGTGAAACGCGCCGCTCTTCCCGGCGACCCACATCTGCTGCATCGGCGCCTGGCTGTTGATGACCACTTTCGAGCCGTTGTCGAGTTCGAGCGTTAGTACATTGCCGGCACGCGCTGCCTCGATATCGACGGCGGTGGCATCGACTGCGCGCTCGATGGCTGAAAGCGTTGCTTCGGCCAAGTCGAAAAACTCTGATTCGCTCATGCTAGATTCATCGCCATGCAATTCGGTGCAACGATACTCGCCGCTGTGGTTGCGATAGCGCTGACCGCATGCGGTCAGAAAGGACCGCTTACTTTCCCGACACCACCTACTGCCCAACAGTCAAAACAGCCGACGAAATCGGTGGATCGACCGTTTCCCGACGTACCGGCGACCTCAGAGCAGAAATGACACCCACGCTGCCAGCCAGCGAGGGGTTCAGCTATCACGACGACCGCTTGCATTGTGAAGACGTTGCGCTCGATGAACTGGCAGAGCGCTTCGGCACGCCGCTGTATGTGTATTCGCGACGCGCGATTGAGAGCGCGTACGACGCGTACGTGGCTGCATTAAAGGGTCGGCGCTCACTGGTCTGTTATGCCGTCAAAGCCAACTCGAATCTGGCGGTGCTCGATGTGCTGGCACGCCGCGGCGCAGGATTCGACATCGTCTCTGGCGGAGAGCTTGCTCGCGTGCTCGCAGCGGGCGGTGATGCAAGCAAGGTCGTTTTCTCCGGTGTCGGTAAGGGTGAGGCCGAAATCGAGGCAGCGCTGAATGCCGGTATCGCCTGCTTCAACATCGAATCTGCCGCCGAACTGGATCGCATCGATGCCGCTGCACGACGGCTGAACACGCGTGCGCGCGTCTCGTTGCGAGTCAATCCGGATATCGATGCAGGCACCCATCCGTATATTTCGACCGGGCTGAAAAACAATAAATTCGGCGTTGCATATGCTGACGCGCTGGCGTTATGTCATGCGGCGAGCAAGAAAGAAACGATCGATCTGATCGGCCTTGGCTGCCACATCGGCTCGCAGATCACGGAGATCGCGCCGTATATCGGCGCTGCCGGGCGCATACTCGATCTGATCGATGCGCTCGAACGCGAAAAGATCCTGCTTCGCCACATCGATCTGGGTGGCGGCTTGGGAATTCGTTATCGCAACGAATCGCCGCCGCTCGCATCGGAATTGATTGGCGCGCTGTTGGCTCGGCTCGATGCGCGCGGCCATCGCGACAAGACGGTGATATTCGAGCCCGGCCGTTCGATCGTCGGCAACGCCGGCATTCTGCTGACGCGCGTCGAGTATCTGAAGCCCGGTACGTCCAGGAACTTTGCGATCGTCGATGCCGCGATGAACGATCTGCTCCGCCCTGCGATGTATGACGCTTGGATGGACGTTGTACCGGTGCTGCCGCGACCATCCGGCGCACAGCAATACGACATCGTCGGCCCGGTGTGCGAATCGGCTGATTGGCTGGCGCACGATCGAGCGCTGGCGCTGCAACCGGGCGACTTGCTGGCCATCGTAAGTGCTGGCGCCTACGCGATGGCGATGAGCTCGAACTACAACACGCGTGCGCGAGCGGCCGAAGTGATGGTCGATGGCGCGCACTCGTACTGCGTGCGCCGGCGCGAAACGATCGCCGAGTTGCTTGCAGGCGAATCGCGTTTACCGTAACGCTAGTTGCTTGCCGCGTCCCTCAGCCGTAAACCCTGCACGAAATCGGCTACCGCGCCTATTTCCGCGTCCGACAGTTTTGCCGCGATTTCCTGCATCGCTGGATTGTTGCGCCGGACGCCCTGACGAAAGTCTTTCAGGGTCGCATCAACGTATTCGGCGTGCTGCGCGGCCAGACGGGGATACTGAATCGGAATTCCTAGGCCCGCCGGGCTATGACACCCAGCACACGCGGGTACGGATTTTTCGGGAAGGCCAGCGCGCCAGATGCGCTGACCGAGATCCAGCGTGTGCTTGTTACGCGCCGTATCAAGCCGCGCCGCCTGACTTGCAAACCATGCGGACACGTTGCGCTTGTCTTCATCGGATAGCTGCGAAGCAAACCCGTTCATGATCGCGTTCTCGCGTGCCGGGCGCTGCTGACCCTGGCGCACCGTGTAGTCAAGCAGTTGCTTGTATAGATACTCGTAGTGCTGCTGCGCCAGCCGCGGATTCGCGGGCGCGGCCGAATTGCCATCGACGCCGTGACACACGGCGCATACCTGCGATGCAATTTGCTGGCCCCGCGCGGGATCGACCTTGGGTGCAGGTTTAATCTGCGCATGCGCACCGGTTATGGCAGCGAAGCAGCCAACGACAGTCAGACCGACAATCGACCGTCGCCAGGTCGAGAATTTCATCGAAACGCTTTCGTAACGGTAATGGAGTGCGCGAACACGCGCGTCGTGGCAAGGCGCCGCGTATTCTACGCAACCCACCATGCAGCTTTTCCGCTCCGCCCGCTTTGTGATGTCAGTGGCTACGCTCGCCGATTTGCCGCCGCCGACAGTCCCAGAGATCGCCTTTGCCGGGCGCTCGAACGCCGGCAAATCGACCGCGATTAATGTGCTGACCGATCAGAAGCGATTGGCATTTGCCAGCAAGACACCGGGCCGCACTCAACTGCTGAACTTCTTCGAGCTGTCGGAGCGCGACGAAGACAAGCAAATCGTCCCGCGTGGAATACTGGTCGATCTGCCGGGATATGGATTTGCAAAGGCGCCGCAGGCTCAGCGCACGCAGTGGGATGCGCTGGTGGGCGGCTATGTAGCGCAGCGCCAGACGCTGGCCGGGATCGTGATCGTGATGGATGCGCGGCGACCGCTGATGCCCGGCGACGAAGCGCTGATCGACTTCGTCGATCAGCGCGAATCGTCATTGCATTTCCTGCTGACCAAGTCGGATCAGTTGAATAACGCCGAACAGAAAGCCGCGCTGGTGGGCGCGCAGCAGCGCGCCGCGCAGATCGGACCACGCGCGACGGCCCAGCTGTTTTCGGCGTTGAAGCGGCAGGGGATCGATGAACTGGCGTATATCCTCGCCGGTTGGTTGCGCAGCTGACGGCGCCGGTTCACGCTACTCACGGGAGTTCCTGCATGCAGATTCTTGGCCAGTTTCCGTCGGTGCGGATGCGCCGCATGCGACGCGACGATTTTTCGCGCCGGCTGATGCGCGAGCATCGGCTGACGACGGATGACCTGATTTATCCGGTGTTCGTCCTCGACGGCGAAGATCGACGCGAGCCGGTGCCATCGATGCCCGGCGTTGAGCGCGTATCGCTGGACCAGCTTCTGCCGATCGCCGAAGAGTGCGTACGACTAGGCGTTCCGGTCATTGCCCTGTTTCCGGTGATCGAGCAGTCGCTCAAATCGGCCGACGGACGCGAAGCAACCAATCCCGAAGGACTCGTGCTCCGCATTGCACGGCAATTGAAGCAGCGCTTTCCGCAACTCGGCGTGCTGGCCGACGTGGCGCTCGATCCCTACACCACGCACGGACAGGACGGCGTCATCGACTCTTCAGGCTATGTGCTGAACGATGAAACCCTCGACATCCTGACCCAGCAGGCACTGCTGCAGGCGCAGGCAGGTGTTGACATCGTCGCACCGAGCGACATGATGGATGGCCGCATCGGCGCAATTCGCTCGGGACTCGAACAAAACGGCGAGATTCACACGCGCATCATGGCGTACTCGGCCAAGTACGCCAGCGCGTTCTACGGTCCCTTTCGCGACGCCGTTGGCTCTTCGACCAATCTGGGCGCATCGAACAAGATGACGTACCAGATGGACCCGGCCAACACCGATGAAGCGCTGTGGGAAGTCGGGCTCGACTTGGCCGAAGGTGCCGACATGGTGATGGTCAAGCCGGGAATGCCGTACCTCGATATCGTGCGGCGTGTAAAGGACACTTACAAGGCGCCTACGTTCGTTTATCAGGTGAGCGGCGAGTATTCGATGCTTAAAGCTGCAGCCGCCAACGGCTGGCTCGACGAGCGCAAGGTCGTGCTGGAATCGATGCTTGCGTTCAAGCGCGCGGGCGCAGATGGAGTCCTGACCTATTTTGGACTGCAAGTAGCGCGCTGGTTGAGTGAGGAACGCTAGGCAACGAGCGGCGGTTGCGTCTGTTCTTCAATCCAGCGCAAATAGGCGCTGTGTCCCGCTGCTATCGGCAGCGCGATGATTTCGGGGAGTTCATACGAATGCAGATGTCGAATCGCGTGCTCGACATCGCCATAGCGTTCGCGCGTGGTCTTGATCAGCAGAGGCACTTCGGTTGCGCGTTCAACGTTGCCCTGCCAGCGGTAGATTGAATGCACTGGAGCCAATCGATTGACGCAGGCAGCAAGCCCCTGCTCGACCAGTGCCAACGAGATCCGGTCAGCAGCCGCTTCGTCCGGACACGTGGTCAGTACGATCAGCGCTTCACTCATTCGCAACGTTATGTCGCCGAGTCTTCGTCGACCGTGTCGGTCGCAGACGGCGGACGATCGACCAGTTCCATGAATGCCATCGGCGCGTTATCGCCCACCCGGAATCCCATTTTCAGAATGCGCGTGTAGCCGCCGTTGCGCGCGGCGTAGCGCGGGCCGATTTCGTTGAACAGCTTGACCACGATCTCGCGATCGCGCAGCCGATTGAATGCGAGGCGCTTGTTAGCGACCGTCGGCTCCCTGCCGAGCGTGATCAGCGGTTCGACCACGCGCCGCAGCTCCTTGGCTTTTGGCAGCGTGGTTTTGATCGCTTCGTGCCGCAGCAACGAGTTGGTCATGTTGCGCAGCATCGCCAGCCGATGCGAGCTGGTGCGATTGAGTTTGCGCAGTCCGTGTCCATGACGCATTTGTAGCTCCGTTTCCGTGTCTTAAGAGTGCGAGTCTTCGATCCCGTCTTGATCCACCGGGGGGCGGCTCGCTTGTTATCCAACTTATCTGTTTTCCATACCCGCCGGTGGCCAGTTCTCCAGCTTCATGCCGAGCGTTAGCCCGCGCGCGGCCAATACTTCCTTAATCTCGTTCAGCGACTTGCGTCCGAGATTCGGCGTTTTCAGCAGTTCATTTTCAGTGCGCTGAATCAGGTCGCCGATGTAGTAGATGTTCTCCGCCTTCAGGCAATTGGCAGAGCGCACCGTGAGTTCCAGGTCATCGACCGGACGCAACAGGATCGGATCGACCTGCGGCGCGCGCGACGACTGCGCTAGCGCCGACTCGGCCATCCCTTCGAGCGCGCCGAATACCTGCAGCTGATCCATCAGGATGCGCGCCGATTGCCGCACCGCTTCTTCCGGCGTGATCGCACCGTTGGTTTCGATCGTCATCACCAGCTTGTCGAGATCGGTGCGTTGCTCGACCCGCGCGGCCTCGACCGCGTACGAGACTCGCCTGACGGGCGAGAACGATGCGTCCATCACGATGCGGCCGATCGCCTTCGAATGATCGTCGCGAAACGCGCGCACATTACCCGGCACATAGCCGCGCCCTTTTTCGATCTTGATCTGCAGCTCCAATTTGCCGCCGCCCGACAAGTGCGCGACGACGTGATCGGGGTTGACCACTTCGACATCGTGCGG
>CAZKNV010000102.1:0-6872 GCA_964554145.1 uncultured Burkholderiaceae bacterium | reverse complement strand
CGCTGGGACGATCCCGCATTTCCCGCCGCGTTTCCGTGGTTCAACACGCAGCGCTTCTGGGAAGAACGAATTCTCGAGTTGCGCGAACAGATTGCAGCGATGCAGGAAGAAATTTTGGTCGTCTGAATCGCTACACTTGCGCCCCCTGGCGTCTCAGGCGCTCGGGCAACCCCCATGAACGCCCCGCTGTCACCTCAGTCCGTTCTCACACAGGCCGCCGCCGATCAACCGGCGCGACTGCGCGAGATTCCATACAACTACACGTCGTTTTCCGACCGCGAGATCGTCATTCGCCTGCTCGGAGCCGAAGCCTGGCGCGTGCTCGATGAATTGCGCAGCGAGCGCCGCACCGGACGCTCTGCGCGGATGCTGTATGAAGTGCTCGGCGATATCTGGGTCGTGCGCCGCAATCCGTATCTGCAGGACGACCTGCTCGATAACCCGAAGCGGCGCGCCGCATTGATCGAGGCGCTGCATCACCGGCTGCGCGAAATCGAGAAGCGGCGCGAGCCCGAGGATCGCGAGCGGGACGCCAAGGTCGGCCAGTTGCTGGCCGCTGCGCGCAAGGCGGTGCAGGCGTTCGAAGAAGAATTTCGCGCCACCTGGGATCTGCGCAAAAAGGCGCGGCGCGCGCTGGCGCGCCACACTCGCAACGACAATGTGCGCTTCGACGGCTATGCGCGCGTCACGCACGTGACCGACGCAACTGACTGGCGCGTCGAGTATCCGTTCGTTGTACTGCATCCCGATTGCGAGGACGAAATCCCGGGCCTGGTTCGCACCTGCGTCGAACTCGGCTTGACGATCATCCCGCGCGGCGGCGCGACCGGTTACACCGGCGGGGTGATTCCTCTGACGCCTCGCTCAGCGGTAATCAACACCGAAAAGCTTGAAACATTGTCGGAAGTGGAGTCGACCGCGCTCGCCGGCGTGGATGCGCCCGTCCCGACTGTGCTCTCGGGTGCGGGAGCCGTCACACGCAGAGTCGCCGAGGCAGCGGAGCGCGCGGGTTATGTGTTCGCGGTCGATCCGACGTCGGCCGATGCCTCGTGCGTCGGCGGCAATATCGCGATGAACGCCGGCGGCAAAAAGGCCGTGCTCTGGGGCACTGCGGTCGACAACCTTGTGTGGTGGCGCATGGTCGATCCCGAGGGAAACTGGCTCGAGGTCGAGCGCATCAATCACAACCTGGGAAAGATTCATGATGCGCGTGAAGCCGCGTTCGAGTTGACGTACAAGGATGGCGCGCAGCCGGCCGACAAAGCAAGGGTGCTTCGCACCGAACGCCTTGCGATTGCAGGCGCGCAGTTTCGCAAGGTGGGCCTCGGCAAGGATGTCACCGATAAATTTCTGGGCGGCGTACCCGGCGTGCAAAAGGAAGGTTGCGACGGATTGATCACATCGGCCCGTTGGATCGTGCACGAGATGCCGTCGCACATCCGCACGGTATGCCTTGAGTTTTTCGGACAGGCGCGCGAGGCGATTCCGTCGATCGTCGAGATCACCGGCTTTCTGGCGCAGCGTCCAGGCGGAGCCATATTGGCCGGGCTCGAACACTTGGATGATCGCTATCTGCGCGCCGTCGGATACACGACCAAGTCGAAGCGCGGCAGCTTGCCGAAGATGGTGTTGATCGGCGATATCGCCGGTGACGATGACGTTGCGGTCGCTCGCGCCGCGTCTGAAGTCGTGCGTATGGCCAATGCGCGCCACGGCGAGGGCTTCGTCGCCGTCAGCGCGGACGCGCGCAAAAAGTTCTGGCTGGATCGTGCGAAGACCGCCGCGATCTCGAAGCATACGAATGCATTCAAGCTGAATGAAGACGTTGTCATTCCGTTACCGAAGATGGGCGAGTACACCGATGCGATCGAGCGCATCAATATCGAGCTTTCGCTCCAGAACAAGATCGAGTTTCTCGACGAGCTGGCAACGTACTTCGACACCTCGTTCGCACTCGGCAAAACCGGCGATGCCGAGTTCGATCGGTTGCCGCGCGACGAGATCGTCGGCGATCGTCTGGCCGAAGCGCGCGAGTTGCTGGCCTACACGCGCGAGCGCTGGCATTACCTGCTGAGCCAACTGGACACATCGCTCGCCGGGGCGCGTGCCGAGCTGTCGCGGCTTGGGCTGACGCATCTGGCGGGCGAGTTCGAACGCCGCGTCCCCGCCGACGATAACGTGCGCGTGCTTGATCTTTTGCAGGACCATACGATTCGCGCCTCGTGGAAGACGGAAGTGCGGGCGCCGCTTCATCGCATCTTTTCCGGCGATGCGTTCGCCCCGGTGCTTGCCGAAGCCAGCGCCATCCACAAGCGCGTGCTGCGCGGCCGGGTGTTCATCGCGCTGCATATGCACGCTGGCGACGGCAATGTTCACACCAACATTCCGGTCAATTCCGATAACTACATGATGCTGCAGCGGGCGAACGCCGCAGTGGCTCGCATCATGCAGATCGCGCGCGATCTTGGCGGCGTGATCTCGGGCGAGCATGGCATCGGCATCACGAAGCTCGAGTTCCTGACCGACGAAGAGACGTCCGGTTTTCGCCGTTACAAGAACGCGATCGATCCCGAAGGCCGTTTTAACAAGGGCAAGTTGATGCCCGGCGCGGACATGTCGAACGCGTACACGCCGAGCTTCGGGCTGATGGGCCACGAGTCGCTGATCATGCAGCAGAGCGATATCGCGAGCATTGCCGATGCGATCAAGGATTGCCTGCGTTGCGGCAAGTGCAAGCCGGTGTGCACGACGCACGTGCCGCGCGCGAACCTGCTGTACTCGCCGCGCGACAAGATTCTGGCGACTTCGCTGCTGATCGAAGCGTTTTTGTACGAGGAGCAGACGCGACGTGGCGTGTCGATCAAGCACTGGGACGAGTTTTCGGACGTGGCCGATCACTGCACCGTGTGCCACAAGTGCGAATCGCCGTGCCCGGTGGACATCGACTTTGGCGATGTCAGTATGGCGATGCGCGATCTGCTGCGTCGCATGGGCAAGAAAAAGTTCAACGCCGGCGCTACCGCGTCGATGTTTTTCCTGAACGTGACCAATCCGCAAACGATCAAACTCGCGCGCACTTTGATGCTCGAATGGGGATTCAAGTTGCAGCGCTTCGGCAACCAGTTTTTCAGGTTGGCGGCCGCGCTTCAGGTCCGCCATCCGCCTTCAACCACCGGCGGCCGGCCGAAGATGACCGAGCAGGTCGTTCACTTCATTAACAAGAAGATGCCGGGCAATCTGCCGAAGAAAACGGCACGCGCTTTGCTCGATATCGAAGATTCGCGCTACGTGCCGATTATTCGCGATCCGCAGAAAACCACCAGCGACACCGAGGCGGTGTTTTACTTTCCCGGTTGCGGCTCCGAGCGCCTGTTCTCGCAAGTGGGGCTCGCGACGCAGGCAATGCTATGGCACGCGGGCGTGCAGACGGTGTTGCCGCCGGGGTATCTGTGCTGCGGCTATCCGCAGCGCGGCGCCGGGCAGTTCGACAAGGCCGAGAAGATCATCACCGACAATCGCGTGCTGTTTCATCGCGTCGCCAACACGCTGAACTACCTGGATATCAAGACGGTCGTCGTCAGCTGCGGCACCTGCTACGACCAGTTGCAGAGCTACAAATTCGAGGATATTTTCCCCGGCTGCCGCATCATCGACATCCACGAGTATCTGCTCGAAAAGAACCTCCGCATCGAAGGCGTGACCGGCGTGCGCTACATGTATCACGACCCGTGCCATACGCCGATGAAGCTGCAGGCACCGCTGAAGACCGTCAATGCGCTGGTCAAGACTGTCGACAATATCGCCATCGAAAACAACGACCGATGCTGCGGCGAGTCGGGCACATTCGCGATCGCCCGGCCCGACGTGGCCACGCAGGTACGCTTTCGCAAGGAGATCGAAGTACGCGCCGGCGCCGACAAGCTGCGCGCCGACGGGTTCGAGGGTGAAGTCAAGGTGCTCACTTCATGCCCGTCTTGCCTGCAGGGATTGAAGCGCTATAACCACGATGCCGACATCGACGCCGACTACATCGTGGTCGAGATGGCGCGTCATGTTCTCGGTGCAAATTGGCTGCCCGCGTATGTCGAGCGAGCGAATCGCGGCGGAATCGAGCGCGTGCTCGTGTAACGCTCAATGAAACTTGCCGACTGCGAGCTATGCAAGAGCGAAGGCGGCGCGCTGATTCTCGCCAACGAATGGTTGCGCGTAACGCTGGTCGACGAGCCGGATTATCCGGGCTATGTGCGCGTGATCTGGAACGATCATGTGCGCGAGATGAGCGAACTCGACGACGACGAACGCCAGCGATTGATGAAGACCGTGTTCGCGGTCGAGTCGGCGCAGCGCGAGGTGCTGGCGCCGATCAAGATCAATCTCGCCAGTTTAGGCAACATGACGCCGCACCTGCACTGGCACGTGATCGCGCGCTTTGCCGACGATCTGCATTTTCCGCGGCCGGTGTGGGGCGCGCCGCAGCGCAAGCCGGACGATGGCACCCTTGAAACACGGCGCGCATTGATCGATCGGCTGCGCGAAGTGATTGCGGAAAAGGTTTCACGGGTTAACTGATATTCGCGAATCGAAAGTGGGTGAAGCAGCACCTGCGTAATCAAGCGCTTCTACGGTACTTCCGAGAACGCGGTGAAGACCCAGATCTGGACCGCGGTGTCGGTCTACGTGCTCATCGCCATCGTCAAAAAGGAGCTTCAACTCGATGCCTCGCTCTACACATTGCTACAGATTCTGTCGGTCACGCTGTTCGAGAAAATGCCCATCGATCAAGCGCTTGCTGACAGCGAGCACAAACCGATCTCGCCATGTTCGGTAACCAACTGAATCTATTCCCGAGTTAACCGGACAGCAGTGGGAGCATTTGGTGAATCGATTGATGATCCGTGCCGGTCTTGTTCTTACCGCCGGCCTGTTTGCCCTGACGGCCGTCGCGCAGGTGCGGCCAGACGCCGGCACGCTGCTCGAGCGCGAGCGCCCACCGCTTCCCGGAAAACCGCCGGCCGAGCTCATGCCGCGAGCGCCCCCGCGTCCCGCGCTCGCGGGCGATCCGAAGCTCAAGGTGACGGTGCGGGCATTCCGCATCACCGGCAACACGGTGTTCTCGGAGGCCGAGTTGCTGCAGCAACTGAAGGACTTCGTGGGCAAAGAGCTCGACTTGAAGGGGCTCAACGAGGCCGCCGACCGCATCGGCGTTTACTATCGGCAGCGCGGCTACTTTCTCGCTCAGGCCTATTTGCCGCAGCAGGACATTCGCGAGGGCGTCGTCGAGATCACGGTGCTCGAGGGCCGGGTGGGCAAGGTCTCGGTGAATCTGAAACCGGGAACGAAGATCCGTCAGAGCTTCGTCGAAGAGATCCTCCGGCGCCACATCAGGGAGGGCGATCTCCTGACCGAGACCGGGCTCGAGCGGCCGTTGCTGCTCGTGAACGACCTGCCGAACGCGACGGTGCGCTCGTTCCTCCAGCCGAGCGCGGCCGAGGGCGCGGCCGACGTCGTCGTCGAGGTGGGCGAACAGGGCGGGTTCATCAACGGCTTCGGCGAGGTCGACAACCACGGCAACCGCTTCACCGGGGAGTACCGCATCGGCGGCTCAGCGAGCGCCAACAATCTCACCGGCTACGGCGATGTTCTGACGTTCCGCGGCAACCTCTCCGACGCCGGCACCGATGTCGCCCGCCTCGGTTACGTGATCCCGATGGGGTACTACGGCACGCGCCTCGGCGCGAGCTACTTGCAGCTCTCGTACCGGCTCGGCAAGGATTTCGCCCCCCTGCGCGCGCACGGCAATGCTTATGCGGGGACGCTCTACGCGCTGCATCCGTTCATCCGCACGCGCAACGTGAACCTGTTCGTTCAGATCGCGGCGGAGCGGAAATCGCTCAAGGACCGGGTCGACAGCACCAGCACCTTGGAGGATCGCACGATCGACTCCGGCAAGCTCGCGCTGGCCGGTGATTTCCGCGACCGGCTAGGGACGGGGGGGTTGAACGCCTACTCGATTGGCTGGACGCGCGGCGAGCTCGAGCTCTCGCCGCCCGCGCTGCGCGCCGCCGACCAGGCGCCAGCCACCGGCCTTCGCACCGAAGGCGTGTTCGAGAAGGTCAACCTCGAATACAGGCGCCTGCAGCGCCTGACCGACCACGCCATCCTCCTGTTCACCCTGGCCGGGCAAATGGCGTCGAAGAACCTGGCTTCAGCCGAGAAGATAACCCTCGGCGGCCCGAACGCGGTGCGCGCCTATCCGGTCGGCGAGGCCGCCGGCGACGACGGCGTGCTCGTGAACCTCGAGCTGCGCTATACGCTCCCGGGGCCGAAGATCGAGAGCGGCGATCTGACGCTGCTGGGCTTCTACGACGCCGGACGCGTTCGTCAGAACCACGAGCCGCTGGCGACCACCACGGAAAACATCCGCTCGATCTCCGGCTACGGCCTCGGCCTCAACCTGGGCCGGGAAGGCGACTTCGTGATCCGCACCAGCCTGGCCTGGCGGGCCGACGAGCAGCCGCGCTCGGACGTGGACCGCTCGCCGCGCGTCTGGCTGCACGCGCTCAAGTGGTTCTAGGAGTTTGTCGGACTTGGGCCCGACAAACTCCTAAGGCAAAACCGCCTACCAGAAAACGGCGAAAAGGATAACAAATCCGTGAAATATTGCCCAGCGCATCTCCGTGGCTCGGCTACCCTTGAACCATCAGACGCCTACGGTCCGCCAATCCTCCATGAGCAGCCGCTTTGCGCTGCCCGCCGCGGGGCTTTCCCGCCGGGCAGGCGGGAATGGGAATATCTGGCGGCGGCGCGTCCTCAGCGTCGCGGTCGCCTCGGCGTTCGCGCCGGGCGCGGGCGTCGCGCTCGCGCTCCCGACC
>CAZKNV010000101.1:1219-6926 GCA_964554145.1 uncultured Burkholderiaceae bacterium | reverse complement strand
TTCCCTTATGTTGCCGGCGAGACTCGGATCACCGCGCCGGGCACAAAGGTGGTCGATCTTCCCGCCGGCCCGCTGAATCATCACTGGACCAAGAACATCATCGCCAACCGTGACGGCTCGAAGCTGTACGCCACCGTCGGTTCGAACAGCAATGCCGGCGAAAACAGTCTGGCGGCCGAAGAAGGCCGCGCTGCAATCTGGGAGATCGACCCGGCGGCCAGGTCGCTCCGCCTGTATGCGAGCGGATTGCGCAACCCGAATGGAATGGCGTGGGAGCCGACCACCGGCATGCTGTGGACCGTCGTCAACGAGCGCGATGACCTTGGACATAATCTTGTTCCTGACTATCTGACGTCGGTGCGCGATGGCGGCTTTTATGGCTGGCCGTGGAGCTACTTCGGCCAGCATGTCGATGAGCGTGTCGAACCCAAGCGGCCCGATCTCGTTGCCAAGGCGATCGTGCCCGACTACGCGTTGGGCTCGCACGTTGCCGCACTAGGCTTGACGCATGGCGAGGGCAACAAGCTGCCCGCGCAATTTGCCAGCGGCATGTTCATCGGCCAACACGGATCGTGGAATCGCGAACCGCGCAGCGGCTACAACGTCGTATTCGTTCCATTTGCTGCGGGCCGGCCATCGGGGCCACCGATTGACGTATTGACCGGCTTCGTAAACGCAGAAGGCAAGGCGCATGGGCGGCCGGTGGGCGTTGCCATCGACCGGCGCGGCGCATTGCTGGTGGCCGACGATGTCGGCAATATCATCTGGCGCGTGACGGCGGTCGGTGCGAAGTAAGGCACCACGCCAGCTCGTGCTGGCAGCGTTCGCTGCCGCCGCGAGCGTGTCGTATGCACAGGTCAGTCAGCACAGTCAGCACGACCAGGCGGCGGTCATTACACAAAATGCGGCGCCAAAGGCCGGCGCTCGAAGCGCCGGCCGCGCTGACCTCATCGGCGAAACAAAACGTCCCGATTTAGCGGAAGCTGCGCAACGCATCATCGCCTCAACCAACGCATTTCGGCAGCAGCAAAACCTCGCCACGATCGAGCCCGATTTGCAGCTTGGCAAGGCGGCTCGCTATTTCGCGGACTTCATGGCACGCACCGACAAGTACGGCCATTCGGCCGACGGCCAGGCGCCGGCCGCGCGTGCAAAAAAATTCGGCTACGAGTATTGCATCGTTGCCGAGAACATTGCGTATCAGTTCAGCTCGGCTGGCTTCGCGACAGTCGAGCTCGCCGATCGTCTTTTTCAGGGTTGGCAAAACTCTCCCGGCCACCGCAAGAACATGCTCGATCCGAACGTGACCGAGAGCGCGGTCGCGATCGCTCATAGCCGCGACACCGGCCACTATTACGCTGTGCAACTGTTCGGCCGGCCGAAATCGGAATCGATCGAATTCAGCGTTGCAAATCGCGCCGGAGCCGCGGTTGAATACTCGGTCGATGGCCAGACATTTACGTTACCGCCTTTGGTTACACGCACCCACCAGCGCTGCAAACCATCGCAACTCGAATTTCGCGGGAAAACCCTGAAACCGGTCAACGGCCAGCGCGTGGTGGTGGTGAACGATCAAGGCAGCGTGGAACTCAAAGTTCAGTAGCAGTGAGAGCGCCGGAGCACTGTAAGGATTGTTGCGCTGGCGCGACCAAGCATCGTTTATCAAAGCTTCCTTCGAGGATCACGAATGATGACCCGACGTACCCTACTCACAACCCTGGCAGCGCTTGGACTCGGCGCCGGCGCCGCCCGTACCATCGGTGCCGATTCGAAAACGGGTAAGAGCCGTCCGAGCAATCAAGGCAACGTTGCCAAAGTGAACCTTTCAGATGCCGAATGGAAGTCGCGCCTGACGTCCCAGCAGTATCACGTGCTGCGCAGGGAAGGCACCGAAGCGCCGGGCAGCAGCGCTTTGAACCGTGAAAAGCGCAAGGGAACGTATCACTGCGCCGGCTGCGAGTCTGCGCTGTTTTCGAGCGCGACGAAGTATGAAAGCGGAACGGGCTGGCCGAGTTTTTATGAACCACTGCCCGACGCGCTCGGCTTCAAAACCGATTACAAGTTGATTCTGCCGCGCAGCGAATATCACTGCGCGCGTTGCGAGGGCCATCAGGGTCACGTGTTCGACGACGGGCCGGCACCGACGGGCAAGCGTTATTGCAACAACGGCGTGGCGCTGAAATTCGTCCCGTCGGCCGCATGAGCGCACGCACCGCAATCACTTTTGTCGCTGCGTTGCTGGTCGCCGGCATCATTGCGGGCGGCACGCTCGCGCAGACAAAGCAGGAGAAATCGACGGCTCCGGCTGCCCGCACGGGTTCAACCGCGACCGCAACCTTTGCCGGCGGATGCTTCTGGTGCACCGAATCCGACTTCGACAAAGTCGACGGCGTGATCTCGACCACGTCCGGCTATACCGGCGGCCGCACCGCGAACCCGACTTACGAAAGCGTGTCGGCGAATTCCACCGGGCATGCGAAGCGGTGCAGGTGGTGTATGACCCAAGCAAGGTGACCTACGCCAAGCTGGTCGAGCATTTCTGGCGGACGATCGATCCAACGGTCAAGGACCGCCAGTTCTGCGATGTGGGCTCGTCTTACCGCAGCGCGATCTTCGTGCAGAACAGCGAGCAGCGGGCAATCGCCGAGGCGTCGAAGACGGTACTTTCGAACAACAAGCCGTTTTCGCAACCGATCGTGACCGAAATCGCAAATGCCGGAACGTTTTATCCGGCCGAGGAATATCACCAGGATTACTACACCAAGAATCCGGTGCGCTACAAGTTCTACCGTCATAACTGCGGACGCGATGCGCGCTTGAAGCAGTTGTGGGGCGATCAGGCGATGCAGCCGTAATTGCCTTAGTTGCCCAATGGCTCAAGCGGTGCGCCGCGGCGCGCGACGAGCTTGATAAAAATTCATCAGCGGCGTCACCGAAATTCCATGGACGACGATCGAAGCCGCCACCGCGGTCAGCACGATCGACGTCATCTGCTCGGCCACCGGCTGCGGCAGCCCGTGACCGATTGCATACATCAGGTAGTAAATCGAGCCGATACCACGGATGCCGAACCATCCGATCAGCAGCCGCTGATCACGCGGCATTTTCTGCCCTGCAAGGCCGAGCCAAACTGAAATCGGCCGCACGACCAGGAACAGCAGCACAAGATAGCCAATGGCACTTGGCGGCAACACAATGACGGTCAGCATGGCGCCGACAATGACCACGATGGCCACCTCGACAATGCGTTCCAACTGCTCGTTAAAACCACGCACCGCCTGTGTCATAAAGGCGCCAGCGCGCTCCGGATCCGTGGCGAGTTCTTCCTTTGCTCGCGGGTCGTGCGCTTTATCGGCCACGGCCTTCTCAAGTGCAGCACCTGCCGGCGCGCCTGTGCGCTGTAGCGCCAGGCCGGCTGCGAACACCGCCAGAAAACCGTAGGCAGAAGCGACTTGCGCGGCGCCATAGGCAACGCCGATCAAGCCCAGCATCAGAAACTCGTCGAGTCCCACCGCTTCCCGATGTTGCGTACGTAAGTGGACGACCAGCTTGCCGATTGCATAGCCGCATGCGGCACCGATGGCCAGACCGCCCGCCACGGCCCAGACAAGATCGACCGTAATCCATCGCCAGCCTGCGGGTCCGAGGTCATGCAACCCCAGCGCTCCAAGGCCGAGCATCACGAACGGAAATGCGGCGCCATCGTTCAGGCCGCCCTCGCCGGTCAAGCTGAAGCGCACGGAGTCGCGATCACCGGGGTCGGTCAGTTGCACCTCGGAAGCGAGGACGGGATCGGTCGGTGCAAGCATCGCCGCCAGCAACAGCGCTGCGCCCGGCGGGAAGCCGAGAGCGACCACGCCGATAACTGTCAGCAACAGGATCGTGACCAGCATCGACACCGTCGCCAGAAGTAACGGAGCACGCCAGCGTTTGCTTGACAGCGGCACCGAGAGCTTCAGGCCTGCCGCGAACAGCGAAATCAGCACTGCCGCCTCGGCAACGACTTCGAGAATTTCGTGGTCGTTAACCGGAGACGGACTCAACAGAACGAATCCGGCCGGGCCGAGCGTAAACCCGGCCAACAGATAGAGCATCGAGGTAGACAGCGGCAGGCGCCTGAGCAGCGTGCCCGACAGCGCCATGACGGTAAAAATGGCGCCGGCGATCAGAGTCCAGATTGCAAAGGTCACCGGGCGACCTTCACGAGGTCACCGCTTGCGTGCCGCCGATTTGCCCCTGTTTGCCGGCCTGCGAGCCGACTTGCGAGCCGTTGATTTGCGAGCGCTTGATGCCGGGGCGGCATTCGCGCTGCCCGGTTCGTCTTCGTTAATTGCGCCCGCTACTGCCATCGCCACCGACGGCGTTTCCATCATTTGCTGCACGGTGGTTTGCCATTGGCGCATGGCTGAGTCATACAGCGCCATCGGATCGTTTCCCAGTGCAAAAGAGGACGTCATTGGAACGGGGACCTGTGCTGCAGCGCCAAGCGCGTCTCGCATGCGCTCCATCATCGAATAACTGGCGCGGACAATATCGTGGTTCATATCGGTGATCGCCTGCAGCAACTCGCGTTGAAAGCGCGCGGTCTGTTCCGCAGCGGGCGCAGTGGCGTCAGCGCGCATTGCCTGCAGGGTGATCTGCTGTAACCGCTGCATGCCGTTTAACGCGGCTTGAACGATCTCCGCAGTGGCCGCGGTCTGGGCTTCGTAATAGCGCGCGATCGGGTTGGCGATTGGATTTGCAGATGCCATTTGCGCTCCTGATTCCGAACTCCTAATTCGGGGTCAGACCCCGAGTTTTCTTCAATGCCTTATGCCGCCTTGCGTGCGGTCCGGCTCGGCGTCTTTTTCGCGGACTTCTTTGTAGTCTTCTTCGCCGCCGTCTTGCGCGCGGGCGTGGCACGGTTGTCATTGGCTGCGCCGTTGCCTCCCTTGCGCTTCAAACTGGCGCGCAATGCATCCATGATGTCGATGACCTTGGCGCCCTTCGGCGCAGCCGGCGTTCCTTCAGGAATCGTGATTTCCTCGCCTTCGACTTTCTTTTGAATTTGCGCTTCGATGCGCTCTTTAACATCGTCTTCATACTTGGCGGGATCAAAGGCTTCGGATGTGATGCTGTCGATCAGTTGATTGGCCAGCGCAAGCTCCTTGGGGCCGACCTTGGCATCCGGAATCTCGACTTCGTCGATCGGCCGCACTTCGTCGGCATACAGCAACTGCTGCAGAATCAGACCCCGCTCCACCACGCGGATGTTGACCAGGTACTGCTTGCCGCGCGCCGCCCAGCGTCCGATCGCCGAGCGGCCGGATTCACGCATTGCATCGGCGAGCAGCCGGTACGGCTTCGCACCGCCCTTGTCCGGCCCGAGGTAATACGCCTTCTCGTAGAACACCGGGTCGATCGATGCCGCGGGCACAAACTCGGTGATCTCGACCGCGCCGGAAGATGCCTCCTCGAGCGCCTTTAACTCTTCCTTGGTAAACGTAACGAAACGATCTTTCTCAAATTCGTAACCCTTGATCATCTCATCGCGCGGCACAACCTCTCCGGTCTCCGCGGAAATGTATTGTTGCTTCACCCGGCCGCCATTCGGGTCGAGCATCGTGAACGTCACTCCGGCACGCGGATTGGTGGCCGCGTACATCTTGACGGGAATGGTGACCAGCCCGAAGGTAATCGTCACCGACTGCAGCGAGCGGGCGGCCAT
>CAZKNV010000101.1:0-1119 GCA_964554145.1 uncultured Burkholderiaceae bacterium | reverse complement strand
ACGACGCTGTTGCGCGGCGCGATGTCGTTCCATCCGAGCACCATTTCGCCGCCCGCCCGCAAATGCCGATGGCAAGCCGTAAATGCAGCATCGGCATCGGCAAGCGCATTTAACCCCCACCCCAGCACGCCGTTGCAGAGGATCAGGTCGAAGTACTCGGCCCGTACGTGACCGTCGAGATTTTCGAGACGGTCGACGATGTGGCGCTGGCTGCCAAAGCGGCGCCGGCGCGCAACCGGATCGATCGTCCAATACTCGCGACCGCTAAAAAGCTCGCCGTACGGCTGCGTATAGGCTGCGCAGCCGACGAACAACACGCGTTGAATGTCTGAGCGCGCGGCGTAGGCCGGCAGGATCACTTGCTCGAGCACACGGCGATCTTCGGTATGCCGAGGCGCAGATAAGCCGACCGCGCGGCGGCCGGCCGCCAGGATCGAACGCAGTACTCCCTGGATAGCCGGAGCAGCCACGCTCTGCGCGTCTAGGGGACTGCGCGATCGATGGTGAGCGCGATACCGCTACTGCCCACTTTCACTTTTTCGGCCGCGCCTTCCAGGTCACCGCTCGCCGGTATCGCGTTGCCGGAGCGCGAAACACGCGCGGCCACGATCACTTCAGCCAGGCTCGAGATCTTCGCGGTAGGTGCCATTGAGCGCGAGTCGTCCAGGGTAAATTTCAATGGCAGATCGCTGACTCTTGCGCGCACGACGGCAACCGGCATGCGCGAACCGTCGGCGGGGCGAGCAAAGACGAACACAGAATCGTCCGGCCGGGCCTTTGACAGCAAGGATGGGCTCAAGGTGACGACACCGCTGACACTGCGGCCTTCGCTCCCGTCGCTGGCGGTGTCGCTTTTCTTCGGTTGCGCCGATGGTGGCAACCCAGCCAACTGCCGCGCTTCGTCGATGCTGCCCTGAATCTGCTGCGCGACCGGTGAACCCGATGGCGCAGCGTTTTGCAAGCGCTGCCAGTATTCGACTGCGGCCATGTACTCCTTGCGCTCGAACGCTTCCGAGCCGGCCATTGCAAGCGCCTTCCATTGCGTCGGATCGATCTTCAATGCGCGTTGCACCAGCTCCATCGGCTTGCCCGCAAAGTTTCTTCCCTGGCTCATTGCCA
>CAZKNV010000100.1:0-6939 GCA_964554145.1 uncultured Burkholderiaceae bacterium | reverse complement strand
TTCATGCGATTCCGTCCTGAGTTCGGGCCGGCAGAACCGCGAGTGCCGCCGGCTCAGCGATGGGCAACATTGCTCGGCGTGTTACCCGTGCTCGCGATCTTTCTGATCGTTCTGGGCGGAATCTATGGCGGTGTGTTCACCGCGACCGAAGCCGCATCGGTCGGCGTGCTGCTGACGGCAGCGTTCGGTATCGCCGCACAGCAGTTAACGTTTGCGCGCGCCGGGCGGGCGCTGCTGTCGACGGCGCAGACTACGGGCGCAATCTTCATGATCTTCATCGGCGCCGATATGCTGAACGCTGCGCTGGCGTTATCGCAGATGCCGGCGCAGATCGCGCAGGCGATTGCAAGTGCCGATGTATCACCGGTGCTGATCGTCGCGTGCATCTTGATTTTCTACATCGCGCTCGGCGGGGTGATGGATGAACTGTCGATGCTGCTGCTGACGTTACCGGTTGTGTTTCCGGCAGTGATGCAACTGCCGCTGTTCGGGCTTGGCATCGAGGACAAGGCGTTGTGGTTCGGCGTGCTGCTGCTGACTGTCGTCAACATCGGCCTGATTGCGCCGCCGGTGGGATTGAACGTCTACGTCGTCGGCATGGATGCGCGCGATGTGCCGATCAGGCGCACGTATCGTTTCGTCTCGATCTTTCTGGCGGCCGATGCGGTGCGGCTTATGCTGCTGGTCGCAATTCCGATGCTTTCGCTCTGGCTGGTACGGTTCGTCCGATGATCAAGCTTTACAACTACTTTCGCAGCTCCGCGTCTTATCGTGTGCGCATTGCGCTCAATCTGAAGGCGCTGTCGTACGAGTACGCAGCGGTGCACTTGCTGAAAGAAGGTGGACAGCAATTTGCGCCGGCATTTCGCACGCTGAATCCCGATTCGCTGATTCCGGTGATCGATGACAACGGGCAAGTGTTGACGCAATCGCTCGCGATCATCGAATACCTGGAGGAAACGCGGCCCGAGCCGCCGTTGCTGCCGCGCGATGCGGTCGAGCGCGCGTATGTGCGATCGATTGCGCTGGCGATCGCCTGCGAAATTCATCCGCTGAATAATCTGCGCGTGTTGCGCTATCTGGTAAAGACACTCGGTGTAAGCGACGAACAAAAAAACACCTGGTATCGGCACTGGGTCGAGCAGGGACTCGCTTCACTCGAAGCGCGGCTGGTGGCCGAGAACCGCGCCGGTCGTCATTCACTTGGCGACGCAGTGACGCTTGCCGATGTGTGCCTCGTGCCGCAGATATTCAACGCGCAACGCATGGACTGCAAGCTCGAACATGTGCCGACCATCATGCGCATCTTCGAGAATTGCATGGCATTGACCGCGTTTATCGACGCGCAGCCATCGCACCAGCCGGACGCTGAATAGCGCGCCACTACTCGACTAGCGGACACTGGCGGCGTAAGCGATTGCCTGCGCCAGCTCCACCACGGCACTCGCATAAAAATAACTGCGGTTGTAATGCAGCAGCGCGCTGAAGTTGACGGTGCCGACTCGATACAGCCGCTCAACTTCGCCGCCGTTCTGGATCGGCAGATCGATCACCAGGACTTTCTCATCGAGCGGCAATAACACATCGTCCCCGACTCCCGCGGCCAGCGCGTCGGACCACGTAACCGACGCGTCGATGCCGCGCCCGAGCGCATCGACAATCTCTTCGCTGGCATGCGCATCGAACATGATCGGCAAGTCGCGCTGCCAACCATGCGCGGCCAGAAAACTGGCGACCGAACCGATCGCATCGACCGCGCTTCCGTTGAGATCGATGCGGCCATCGCCGTCGAAGTCGATTGCATGGCGGCGGATCGAGCCCGGCATGAATTGCGGCAGGCCGATTGCACCGGCGTACGAGCCCTTGATCGCCAGCGGGTCGGCATTCTGCTCGTGCATTAACAGAAAGAATTCGGCCAGCTGCTGACGGTAGTACTCGGCTCGGCGCAGATAATCGAACGACAGCGTGACCAGCGCATCCAGGGTGCGAAAATTGCCGGTCATGCGGCCGTAGAAAGTCTCGACGCCGATGATCGCCGCGATGATTTCAGGCGGTACGCCGAACTGCTGCTGCGCGCGTTGCAGCGCAGCTTGATGATGGCGCACGAAAAAGGCGCCGGATTGCACTCTGGGTTCGTCCAGATAGCGGGCGCGGTAGTCAAACCAGTTGCGCTGGCCGAACGCAATCGGCGGCTGCATATAGCGTTCGACTGCCGCCGAATAGCGCGCGTTGTTGAACCAGCGCTCGATGCGCTGACGATCGAAGCCGTGCTGCGCCAGTAATTCGTCGATGAACTGCTGGACCTCGGAGCGCTGCAGGTAAGGCGTTCGTGTTTCGGCCAGTGCACGGGGCGCAGCCGCGCACAGCGCCAGCGCCGCCAGCAAAGTGCGCCGCGCGTGCGAAGTTTGATTCATGCGCTTTTCATGTGCTGACTGCACGCGGGCGAAACTCGCGGATCGCGCGGCGCAGCGCCCTGATATCGGCGCGCGCCACACCCTCCGAGCCACGCGAATACCGCATGCGCTCGATACGCGACAACAACTTGCGAGCGCGCTTCGCATCGTCGGGCACCAGGGTGCGCTTGCTGCGCCCGTACAGTTCGCGCGGTCCAAGGTGCTCGGCAGTTACAACGCCGGCACGATCGAGCCGGTCGCGCAGCAGACGAAACGCGTCTCCCAGCGGGTCGCGCTCGGTACGTGTTCGCAGAGAAAGCGCCGCCATAGCAGCGAGAACGATCGTAATAACGACCGCTAGCACGAGTGCCAGGCTTTCCCAGTTGGGCGTCAAGCCGAGCAGTCCGATCAGATCGCGTTGGTGCTCCTGCGAATAGGACAGCACCCATTGATTCCACGAATTCTGCACCGCTTCCCAGTTGAAGCGGATCGAGCGCATCCATGTAAACCCGCCGGCGCCTCCGGGTACTGCGAGACCCGACTGGCGAGCGATCTCCCTTGCGCCCTGATCGATACGCAGCGGCGCAACGATCGCGGTCGGATCGACTCTGACCCAGCCGCGACCCTGCAGCCACACTTCGGACCATGCATGCGCATCCGATTGACGCACCGTCACGAAGCCGTCGACTGGATTGAGCTCGCCACCCTGGTAGCCGGTGACCACGCGCGCGGGCACATCGAGCGCGCGCATCAGGAACGTGAATGCCGACGCATAGTGCTCGCAGTAACCCTGGCGCGTATCGAACAGAAACTCGTCGATCGAGTTACGGCCGAGGCGCGGCGGCGACAGCGTGTACTCGTAACCGCCGCGCCGCAGATAGTCGAGCGTCGCACGCACGCGCTCCGCATCGCCGCCTGTACGGCTGCGAATCTCTTCGGCCAACTGCAACGTGCGCGGGTTATATGCCGGTGGCAGCTCGAGCCAGCTGCGCCGCTCGGATTCACTCGCGTCCGCGTTGAAGCGATAACTGGTGTACGAGCGCATGTCGTAGCGCGTGCGTTGCCGCACCAGGTCACTGGCGACGATCTGCATTTCAGGTGTCAGGCGCGACCGAAAATCGGCGGCCGCCGGCAGCGGCATCGCCGGTGCTTCGAGCGCGAACAACCAGTCGCGGTTGTGCGGTTCAAGCGTCACGGTGTACGAGACGATCGAACGCGCATCGCCCTGAATCGATACCGGCGGCGCCTCGCTGAGCCGCTGCGATAGCGGCACCCAGGCGCGCCCGCCACTGAACGTGCCGAACACCGGGCCGCGCCAATACAGCTTGTCATTACTCGGCACCGGGCCGTTGAACTTGACGCGAAATGCGATTGCGGTCGATTCAAGCAGCCGGCTGATCGAGCCCGGCGCCATCGAGTTCGATAGCCCGGTATTGCCGGTTGCCGAGTCACCAGGTGTCCCCCACAGCGGGCCCGATATGCGCGGAAACAACACGAACAGCGCGGCAGTCAGCGGAATCGCCTTTAGCAACGTCCACCCGACCATCTTGAATTTGCGCCCGGCCGGCAAATCAGTCTCATCCAGGTTGACACTGATCAACACAAAGAACAGCGCAACGACCGCCAGCAGCGCCATCGCTGCGACATGTATTTCCTGGCCGTTCAGAAACTGCGTCAGCAGGATAAAGAACGACAGAAAGATCACGACGAAGATGTCGCGCCGCGCACGCATCTCGAGCAGTTTCAGTGCCATTAACAACAACAGGAATGTAACGCCGGCCTGCTGGCCAACGACGGTGCCGTACTGCAGATAGACGACCAGGCCCGCGGCAACGAGCAACGGCATCATCAACAGCCGGCTCGGTATGGGTCGTTGCGCCAAAGTCAGAAACGCGCGCCATACCAGCAGCAGTACGAGCAGCGAAGTGGCCCACCACACCAGGTACTCGAAGTGCGGCACGACGACGAACGTGACCGCGAGCAGCAATACCAGCATGTCGCGCCGCTCGCGTGCTGCGCTCGACATCTGCGGTGCGAACAGCAACGCAAACGGCGCAAAGAATCGCGTGAGCTTGCTGCGAAAAGTGGCGGGTATCGGAGCGACAGCGGACATTCAACTAACTCAGCCGATGCACACGGCCAGTGCGGTCAAGCAATGTTCTCGATGCGCAGCACCGCTGCCGATAAAGATCATGGCGTCGGGCAGTTTCAATCCATAACGCACATGCGAGGCATCGGCATCGAGCACCCAGCGTGTCAGGCGCGACAGCCGGCCTTCGATGCCGAGCACCTCGGGTAGCTCACTGTAATCGAGCATCAACTCGCCGCCGCCTGCGGCTTCGAACTGCTTGACCGACAGTTCGTCCGACCGCGCAGCAAGTTTCCAGGCAATCATTTTTTGCGAATCGCCCGGCTGATACGGGCGCACGCCCGCAAAGTCATCTCCGCTCGCTGCCACGCCGACCATGTCACCGCCGCCCGCGCCCGTGATCGGCAGCGGCGGGGCATCGAATTCCGGAGCCGGATACACCATCGCAGTCAGCGCCGGCGTCAGGTACGCCCATGCGCGCCACAGTCCGAACGGATAGCGCGTTTCGATGGTCATGCGGCGTGCAGGCAAGCGGCCGCGAAGCGGCGCCGGTAACGGCACCGAGACGTTTCGCAAACCGCGTGCCGGTATCTCGACCGTGATGGTCGGGCGCTCCGGCTCGCGTGCCGGCCGGCTGAACAAGCGGCTGAAGAAAAGAGCGGGCTCCGGCGGCGGCGCGAACGAAAAGCGCAATGCAAAGCGATCGGCCGTGGTCGGATTGGTCACCGTGATCTCGAACGCGGCCACATCGCCTGCATAAACCGGCTCGACCTGCACGCCTCGCAAAATAATCTGCGCGAGGTTCGAATGCGTGTGATGCATGCCGACTATGGCCATGCTGGCCACCAGGAATGTCAGCAGATAACCGAGCTGCAACATGTAGTTGATCGAGCCCACCAGCAGGATCAAGGTGACGACGCCGAAGGCAACACCCGGCGCGGTCGGGAGGATGAATACGCGACGCCGGTCCAGCGTCACATCACCGGCTTCCGGCCCGTGCCGGCCTGTAATCCAGTCGGCGATGCGGATGACGATGGTGTTGTCGATACTCATTGGCGACCGATGATCGCTACGGCACAGCAACCGCGCCGATCAACTGCGATACAAGCTCCTTGCCATGCAACGCGCGGCCGCTTTCACGGCTCGTCGCATGCAATCGATGGCCCGCAACACACGGCATGATGTTCTGCACGTCCTCTGGAATCACGTGCTCGCGCCCGTCGAGCCACGCCCATGCGCGCGACGCGGACAGCAATGCCAGACCACCGCGCGGGCTTAAGCCCTCAGCATACTTTCCGGAGGCGCGCGTATGCGCAATCAACGCCTGTACATAGTCGAGCAACGCTGCCGACACGTAGACCTTCTTGGCTTCGGCCTGCGCTGCCAGCAGATCGCCCGGCCGTGCGGTCGGGTCGAGCGCCTTCAACATGTCGCGCCGCGCTTCGCCGGCCAACAAAGAACGTTCGGCCGCACGGTCCGGATAACCGAGGCTGATGCACATCAGGAAGCGATCGAGCTGCGATTCGGGCAGTGGGAACGTGCCGACCTGGTGGAAAGGATTCTGCGTCGCAATCACGAAGAACGGCTGCGGCAACGGGCGCGACAGGCCGTCGGTCGACACCTGGTTTTCTTCCATCGCTTCGAGCAGCGCACTTTGCGTCTTCGGGCTCGCGCGATTGATTTCATCGGCCAGCAACACCTCGGTAAAAATCGGGCCGGGGTGGAACACGAACTGCCCGCTATTGCGTTCGTAAACAGACACGCCGATCACATCCGACGGCAGCAGGTCACTGGTGAATTGAATGCGCCGGAATGGCAGCCCCATTGACAGCGCGATCGCATGCGCCATCGTGGTCTTGCCGACCCCCGGCGCGTCTTCGATCAGCAAATGGCCGCCGGCCAGCAGGCACGTCAGGCTCTGCCTGATCTGCAGCGTCTTGCCGACGATGATCTGGCCGATCTGCGTGGCAGTCGCGCGAAATTTCTCTAACATGTTGCAACTTGCCGGCGAGGACGTGGATGCTGCAAACGGGTTTCTTCACGCATAGCGCATGTTCGCAACATGAGATGGGATCGTGGCACCCCGAATGCCCGGAGCGGTTGGCCGCCATTGCCGATCATCTGATCTCGACCGGACTCGCACCGCTTCTGAAGCACTACGATGCACCGCTTGCGACGGTTCAAGCGTTGCAGCGTGCGCATAGCGCCAGTTACATCGAACGTTTGCAGTCTAGCGTACCGAGCGAAGGCTACCGGCCGCTCGATCCCGACACTTCGATGAACTCGCACACGCTGAACGCGGCGCTGCGTGCGGCCGGTGCGGTGGTCGATGCGGCCGATCGTGTGATCGGCGGCGAGGTGGCCAACGCGTTCTGCGCGGTGCGTCCGCCGGGACACCATGCGCGCAAATCGGCCGCAATGGGCTTCTGCTTTTTCAATAATGTCGCGGTCGGTGTG
>CAZKNV010000099.1:0-6994 GCA_964554145.1 uncultured Burkholderiaceae bacterium | reverse complement strand
CAGGGCCGCGCGCCGCAGGTAAAGGATGCTCCCGAAACGGCAGCGCAAACACACGCCCTGATGCGGGCGCGAAGTGGCTTCAACATTGGTCAGTTGACCGCTGAATACCGCGCTCTGCGAGCGAGCGTTCTGAGCCGGTGGGCAGATGTGTGTGCGCCCGCGAGCATGGACGTGCAGGACATGATTCGCTTCAACGAAGCGATTGATCAGGCGATTGCCGAATCCGTTGTGTTCTACAGCGCACAAGTGGATCAGGCTCGCAATTTCTTCCTAGGCATGCTCGGACACGACCTGCGCAACCCGCTCAGTGCGATTCAGCTTTCGGCCGGATATCTGGCCAAACTCAATGCGGGCGAAAACGTTTCGACGGCAGCCGCCCGGATAATCCGGAGCGGTAGTCGCATGCAGGCGCTGCTGGATGACCTGCTCGACTTCAATCGCACCAAGCTGGGATTGGGTATCAACGTCGCTCCGACCGAGGTCGACCTGACGAAGGTGATCGCCGACGAACTGCAGGTGTTACGTTCGGCGTATCCGGATCGGAGCATTGAGCTGCAGGTCGAAGGAGACGCTCGCGGCGTGTGGGACGCGAACCGCCTCCATCAATTGCTCGGCAATCTCGTTTCCAATGCGCTCAAGTATGGTGACTCGAATGCGCCCGTACGTGTGACGCTGACGGGCTCATCGACGGACGTAATGGTCGCCATAAAAAACCGCGGACCGATCATTGACTCATCGTATCTGGCCCAGATCTTCGACCCGCTGAAGCGCGGTCCTGACCAGCAACACAGTGCGGATCAGGACGGCAGCCTTGGGCTGGGGCTGTTCATTGCCCGGGAGATCGTTACCGCTCATGGCGGCGACATCCGTGCCCAATCGGAAAAAAGCGGAACCGTATTTACGGTGCGTCTGCCACGCGATCGGCGGGCCGAGTCGAGACTTCACGCCACAGCAAGGGATAGCGCTGATCGTTCAACTGCAAACGAGCACTGACTTCGCTGCCGCACCGAGTCAGTTTCATATTGAGAGCGACCGCGATGCGGCGCATCGCCTCGTTACTGGCTGAGTAATCGAAACGGAATTCCCGCGCCCCGGCGCGTTGCGCCTCGGTAAGCGCTTGCGTGGCCAGTGCAAGGCCGACTCCGCGGCGGCGTCCACGCGGATTGACCGAAACGCCGAGTTCGCCGACCCCGCGGTCGATCGGCATATGGGCAATGCCGACGAGTTCGCCGCATGTGGCCGTCGCTCCGAGCACGCAATGCCGCTCGAAGTCGATGCGATTCACGTAGCGCCCGAGCCCTTCAGCATTTCGTTCGCTACCGAAGCGCGTTCGCCGGTCCTCGGCGCTTAACGCGACGAAATGATGCAGTACGCGCGCACGATCGCGACGTGTTAATCGCGCGACGACAGGCCGCGTTTTCCTTCCGGCAGGAATGGGTTGGGAACTCACTTGTCGTTACAGCAACACTTGGTCTGCACGGCGACGTACTGGAGCCGGTCAGTTAGCCAGCGAGTACGGGCCTATTGTCTTGCGGGTTTCCGGGGCACGCTCTGTGCAGTCGGCAAGCGGGAAACGCAAGTTCCGTTGTTCGGGGAACAAGCCGACCACGCGAAAATGCCGATTGGAGATGAACCATGTTTCATCGCGGTCATTGACCACGATGAAGTAGCACTCACTGGTTTCGAGGGACTGTGGATGCCTAGCGCGCGATAAGCGACGTCGAACGAGAACCCGTTTTTCAACGGCAAAGGATGCGGTCGCTGAGCAACTTGCTCGACGCGCAGATACAGCCCGAGTTCGATGTAGATCATCAGACCGGTGGCGGATCCATTTGCCGTTCGAAATGCCGATGACGCGCAATCGCTTTGACAAACGCGTCGGCTACCGTTGCATCGTCCTGTCCATCCACCACGAGCAGTCCGGGGTCAGCGCTGCCGTCGGGCAATCGCGGTGAAATGCCAGCGCCTTCGAGCAATGCACTCGCGCCTTCGAGCGCCAGGATCGGCTTGCAATGCCGGTATTGGAGTTTTACGAATTCCATTGCCTGACCGCTCCTGCCCAAGGCGTCGATCGCGGCTTTTCCACTTGGCAATACGAGCGCGTCGAACAGCACAGCCGGCGCTGTTTCCATCGTAATTTCAACTTCAACCGGCTCGTTGGACCCGGACTGAACGGCACCGAGCCGGTGTCCAACGTAGTTGGCAACCGCTCCCTGCTCCGTCAACGCGTCGTATATCGATTGCAGGTCGGATGCATTGACACCGTCGGCCACCAGCAAAGCGACTTTGCGCGTGCGGATCGAGCCGTCACCGGGTCGAGCGAACAGCGATAGCGCTCCCGAGCTCGTGACTTCCGGCCGCGCCGGCTTGGCGAGCACGCGCGGCAACGGCTCCGGCAAATCTATGCCAAGACCCTGGGCAACTCTTGACGCGAGATCGCGATCGACATTCAACAGGCCTGCGACCATGCGTGCGCGAACTGCGGGCGTTTGTACCTTGGTCAGTTCGAACCGGAATGCTTCGACGATATGGTTCTGCTCAACCGCCGTCTGGCTGTTATAAAAGAGAGTGGCCTGCGTATAGTGATCTGCGAACTTCTCCGGCTTGCCGCGCAACTTGTCGTCGCGCACCGGTTCGGGAAATGACGTGAAGCCCAACTTGCCGGCCTGGAACGGACATCCACCGCCCAGCGAGTTCGGTTCGTAGGCAACGCGACCACGTGGGATTGCCTGCCGCTGGATGCCGTCGCGCTGATTGTTGTGCACCTGGGTGACCGACGCGTTGATCGGCAGCTCATGGAAGTTCGGTCCACCGAGCCGGCTTAGCTGCGTGTCGTGGTACGAAAAGTTGCGCCCCTGCAGCAAGGGATCGTTGCTGAAGTCGATACCGGGCACCACGTGCTGCGTGCAGAACGCGACCTGCTCGGTCTCGGCAAAGAAATTGTCCGGATTGCGATTCAGCACCATCCTACCGACCGGGCGCAGCGGCACCAGTTCTTCCGGCACGATCTTGGTGGAATCGAGCACGTCGAAGCTGAATTCCTCGGCCTGCTGCTCGGTGAAGATCTGCAGCGCAAGTTCGTATTCCGGATAGGCACCGCCCTCGATCGCTTCCCATAAGTCGCGACGATGGAAATCGGGATCGGCGCCGCTGATCTTGACGGCCTCATCCCACACGACTGAGTGCGTACCCAGGATCGGGTTCCAGTGGAATTTGACGAATATGGATTCGCCCTGCGCATTGACGAGGCGGAACGTGTGCACGCCAAAGCCCTGCATCATGCGATAGCTGCGCGGAATCGCGCGATCCGACATCACCCACATCAGCATGTGCGTGATCTCGGGCATCAGGCTCGCAAAGTCCCAGAACGTGTCGTGTGCGCTCGCCGCCTGCGGCATCTGAAAATGCGGCTCCGGCTTCACGGCATGCACCAGGTCCGGGAATTTCATCGCGTCCTGAATGAAGAACACTGGAATGTTGTTGCCAACCAGGTCCCAGTTACCCTGATCGGTGTAAAACTTGACGGCAAAGCCGCGCACGTCGCGCGCGAGGTCGGTCGATCCGCGCTCACCGACCACGGTCGAAAAGCGCACGAATACCGGCGTGCGCTTGCCCGCTTCGGTGAACGGGGCGGCCATCGTCAGATCGGTCAGCGCTTCATAGCATTCAAAATAGCCGTGCGCGCCCGAACCGCGCGCGTGAACCACCCGCTCCGGGATACGCTCGTGATCGAAGTGCGTAATCTTTTCGCGCAGAACGAAGTCTTCGAGCAGCGTCGGGCCGCGCAAGCCTGCCTTCAGCGAATTCTGATTGTCGGAGACTGTGACGCCTTGATTGGTCGTCAATGCGCGCCCGGCGGAGTCGACCCGCACCTTTTCGAGCGGTGCATTGTTGGGATTCTCTCCAGCCTCGGCCGGGTCGCCGGTTTTGTCATTGCTGTTCGTTTCGGTGATGGTGCTCGCCGAAACATCATTCGAAGATGCGTCTTCGCTTTGGCCTTGTGGCGGATTCAACGCGCCCTTGCGTCCGTATTCGGCGGACTTGATTGCGTTCGACGGGAACGCCCTCCCAAGCTCGTCGGTACCAGCCATTTTCTCGGCAAGCCGACCCGCGGCGGCTTCAGCGCGCACGTCCGGACTGTTGCTGTCCATCCCATCGAGCAGCGCCGACGCTGCTCGCGACACGATGCCCTTGGAAGCACGCGCAGGTGTGCGCGCCGATGGCCCGCTGACTGTTTGTTTATCCGATCCACCACTGTTCGGATTTTTGGGTTGCCTCGACGTGGCGGGGGGTGATTTGCTGCTCGAACGTTTCGTTGCCATCGGTATTCCCTACATGTGTTGAAAAAAAAACGGCAGCACGCACGTGCCGCCGCCTGGGATGTCCTACTCGCTGCGTCTTAGGCCATACCCTTCTTCTGCATGATCTGCGCCTTGCGCTGAGCAATTTGCTCGCCCAGTCCTACCGTATCCAGCTTTGCTTTCCGCACCTTCGGAAATATTTCGCCTTCTTCTTCTTCGACGTGATGATTGATGTACTCGCCTAGCACTTTGACCTTTGCGTCATAGTGGTCGTCCGACGGCGAGGACGATTCAATCTGTGCGATCAAGTCCTTGGCACTCGCGTGTTCAACGTCTGCTTCGTCGATCAGATCCGGCTTATCGAGCACCCGGCGCGCTGCCGGATAAAAAATCTCTTCCTCGGCGGTGGCGTGCGCCGTCAATTCGGCGCAGATAGTCGCGGCGATGCCCTGCTTTTCGCGGTCTGCAGCCTCTGCTTTAACCAGCTTGTCGTACTGCTTGAACATTTTCTTGACGCGCGCGTGATCTGCCGTCAATTGCGCTATTGCTTCGGTTTTTGCCGCGCCGCGTGCTGCAGGCGCGCTTGCGGAACGCTTTGCAGCCGTCTTCTTCGCCGGCCGTTTCTTTGACGATCTGTTCTGCGTGCGGGTTGCCATCGTTCCTCTCCTGAAAGACGCAAGAAAATCCCCGCCGAGGCGGGGACTTCAGCTAGTTAAAACTTTCTCTGTTAATACTCGGTATCCCAGCCGGCTCGGGCCGAGCGTTTGGCTTTTTCCCAGCCCAAACGCGACTTCCCGCGGGCGCTTTCGTAGTCGCGCGCCAGCGTCGTTTCCACTTCGTCGAAGTTGGCGCTGGGATGACTCTGACGCGCTTCGGCGCCCAACCGATAGCTGGGCGCATAGTCGTCGTACGTCATTCCGGTTTCGTAATACGGCTCGCGCTCATAACGCCCGCGCCAATGCGTATCGACTACGGTCGGATCGATACTTTCGGCAACCGCCTTGCCGGCCAGACCGCCGGCGACCGCGCCCACGGCTGCACCAACGACTGTGCCGACCGGCCCTGCAGCCAATGTGCCAGCCGCAGCACCCGCGGCAACGCCGCCCGCGGCGGCACCGATGCCCGTGCCGACCGGATGCGAGCCCGGCGCTCCACTGATTGGATCGCGATTGGCATCCGGATTCTTGTCACGATTGTCTCGATTCATGTTGTTTCCCTTGAGAATAGTTGTTAGCGCACCTGGCCGCGACGGAACAAATTGACGATCGCGAGCAGAATGACTGCGCCGACTAACGACACCAGCAACGCGCCGATGCTGAAAGCGTCTTGATTGATGGTAGGTACGCCGACCAGCGGACTGATCAGCCAGCCGCCCAGTAATGCGCCGACAATGCCGACCACGATGTTCAGGAAGATGCCTTGCTGTGCGTCGGTTTTCATAATCATGCTTGCGACCCAGCCAATCAGGCCGCCGATTACGATCCAAATAATGAAATTCATGAAAGACCTCTCAGGTTTTTCGGTGGTTGGGAACAGCGTTGCCTTTAAAGCAACCGCTGTGCCCACGCACCCGTGCCAGGCGGCCGCAAAACGGAAGGCGATCTGAATGCTTGAAGAACTGCTGCTGCAGGCCGTCAAGGCGATTGCCTATTACGTCGCGTTAATCATCATCATGCGGCTGGCGGGAAAGCGGCTGGCCGGCCAAACCACGACGTTCGATCTGATCGTGTTGATCACGCTGGGAGTCGTGATCCAAAGCACTGCTTTGCAGCAAGGCTGGCCGAACGCGCTGGTGTTCGTGGCCACCGTGTTTGCCATTCACCGCGGATTGGCAGCGCTATGCGCGCGCTCGACCTTGATTCGCCATTGGGTGCGCGGCAAGCCGACGGTGCTGGTGCGCGACGGCCGCATCGTCGAGCAGGCGCTCGATCGGGAAAGCATAAGCCGCGAAGAATTGCTGGCCGGCTTGCGCAAACTCGGTTATGACTCGCCCGATTCGGTCAAGCTGGCTGTGCTCGAAGAAACCGGGCACATCTTCGCCGTCAGTGTCGACGATGCGAGCCCGACGCTCATATCGGAGCGGCTGAATCCATGACCTCCGGAGCGGCCGGCTGATGCGGAGCAACATGTTGATCGAAGAATTTGAACATTGCCATGGTCGCGTCGGGTCCTCGCGCATCGGTATGCGAGCCGGCCGCATCGCCGCCGCACCACGCATGCCCCGCGCCATGTATTTCCCATTGTTCGATCGCGCTGGTGCCGCTTAAGGTCGAGTGCTTGGTCCGGCGATATCCGTGGCTGTCCTCGGTGTCATCCACCGTCTGCACGCTCAACTGCAATGGCGCGGCATTCAGCAGCCGGTGAGTTTCGATGGCGCTCTCGATCAATCGGCTTGCATTGACTGGATTGACCGTTCGGTCGGCATCGCCGTGCAGCACGATCAGCGGCACCGCGCTTGGCGGTAAGTTGGTTTGCATCGCAAGCCGCGGGTGGTGCTGGCCGGTTTTCATCAATGCGAGCGCAGACGGCACATTGTGCGCGGCTCCTACGGGCAAGCCGGAATGAACTCCGATCGCGGCAAACAGCTCGGGGTATGCGTGCCCCATGATCGCGGCCATCGCACCGCCCGCCGACAAACCGGCGACATAGACGCGATGCGTATCGATTTGATACTCGTCGATGACCTGCTGCGT
>CAZKNV010000098.1:0-7006 GCA_964554145.1 uncultured Burkholderiaceae bacterium | reverse complement strand
ACTCTGCCGCCAATCCGCTCTTGTCGTTCTCGCGATTCTGGTTCTGGACTGACGCCGGCGTCGGGCCCTTGCTTTCGAACTCCTGCCGCTCGTGCTCTGCCGCAAACGTCAGCGCCTGCTGCATGCTCGCCGAGCCGAAACGCCAGGTTCCCTGATAGTCCACCCGCGTGCGTGTGCCGGCAAATCCGTTGGTGAAGACTCCGTCTGCGAAAGTGTCTTCCTCGGTCTCCGTGCGGTTCGCTCCGAGTTGATGATCGAGCGCGCCGGTCGTTAAATGCCCGCGCACGCTGGCATCGATTTGATCGCCTTCAGCTCTGCGATCACCGTCGATGATCAAACCAAATGTCGGCCCGGGAGTAAAGCCGAAGTCCTGGGGATCGAACATCGTGCGGCTGTCGCGATAACGCAGCGATGCGTCGAGCGCAGCGCCGGTCACGGGTTTCCAGCCGGCACGTGCATATACCGTTCGATTGCGATAACCATCGTCCTCGGAACCGAACCTCGATACATTGGTGCCGTCAGTCGAGAATCCGGCGGCCGATAGTGCGTAGTGGACGCTGTCGATGCCGCCGCGCAGTGCAGCCGCGCCGCTAACGGTGGAAAACGATCCGGCTTCCGCCGACGCATCGCCCTGCACACCGGGCGCGCCGCGCTTCGTGAAGATGCTGATCACGCCGCCGATGGCTTCGGAGCCATACAACACACTTTGCGGACCGCGCAGGATTTCGATGCGATCGATGTCGGCCGACATCAAATGCGCAAAATCGACTTCGGATGTGAACGGATCGTTGATTCGCACGCCGTCGATCAGCACGACCGTGTGATTCGCTTCGGCGCCGCGAATGCGCGCCTGCGTCAGCGTACCCGTCGGACCCTGGCGGTTGACCGCGACACCCGGCACGGTGCGCAGCGCATCCGCTACAAAGCGGATCTGACGTTGCTGCAACTCCTCGCCGGTAATCACGCTAACCGTCGAACCGGTATCGGCCAATGTTGCTTCGGTGCGGCTACCGCTGACGATCACACGATCGAGAAATGTCGCAGCGACCGGTACACCGACTTGCGCACATGCCATGTCAATGCCGAGAACAGTGCTCACGACGGCAAATGCATGCCGCACACACTCGATTGGAATTCCAGAATTTTTTTTCATCGCTCACCCGCGTCAAGGCGCGCGAGCGACGAAGGTTCGGCAATGCAGGAGGCGCGACCGGCGCTGCTGCACACCATCGCCCGCCGCGACGCGCTGCTGAAGCCGCCGCACAATGCAGCGACTCGCCCGCCAGGCCGGTCTCCGGACTCGTCAGCAGCTTGCGCTCACGGATCGCACCTTCCCGCATCTGTCGATGCAGTGGTCTAGAAGCGATCCGCTACTCTGACTTACCGTTGCGGGGGCAGTGCCGGCATTGGTGTCTCCACCTCACCGGCTTCCCGTTTCACCCGAGCTGTGACGCATCGGGCACCTGACGCGCCGCGACTATAGCTCTTTGTGCAAGTGAGGGCGAAGGCGCGCGTTCGGCACCGTTCTTGCTGCGGCAAATAGGCAACATCATTTCTACATCCAATCCAACACAGGGATACAGCGATGGAACGCCGCGAGCACCTATACGATTTGCTGAAAGACTTTGACACCGCAATGCTGGTCACGAAGTCTGCCGACGGCCATATGCATGCGCGGCCGATGGCCGTCGCCGAGTTGCGCGCCGATGCGAACGCGTACTTCGTCACGAGTATCGACTCGCCCAAAGCCTCCGAGATCGGCGTAGATCCCATCGTTACTCTGACTTTTCAGAGCTCGAAGCAATATGCATCGGTGTCGGGCCACGCAGAGATCGTGCGCGATCGAGCATTGATAGATCGGCTGTACAAGGAAGATTGGAAAATATGGTTTCCGAAGGGCAAGGCCGATCCATCGATCTCGCTGATCAAATTTACTGCGCAGGACGCCGAGTACTGGGACAACGCCGGCGCGCAGGGGCTGAAGTTTGCGTACCGGGCTGCCAAGGCTTACGTCAAGGGCGAGACGCCGAAAGAGGATCAGAAGCAGCACGCCAAGGTTGATCTGTAACAGAAGGGACGAACCGATCAAGCGCCGTGCGTGCGAGATGGCAAGCCGGCGTTAGACGGGCCGTGCTCCCGCCGGTGTCTTTCTCAGCCACAGATAAGCAACGGCCGCGGTCACGCCGAACGCCGGATGAATCAACGTCGGCAACAAGCCACGCATTTCAATCCACCAGGGAAACATCAGCGGCGCAATCAGATAGAAATTGAAAACGTAAATGGCAAAGCCGGCCGCCACACCGATCAACAAACCGGCATTCCAGCCGGAGTTGCGTACGAACCACGCGATGACCAGCGCGTAAATCAGCGACAGCCCGAAATGCACGATCGTCGCGACGATGACTACGGCGAGGTTGAACGTGGCGGGCGGCGGCAAGACGCTTTCGCCCATGACAATCGCTGCAGTCATGCGCGAAGCAGTCCAAAAACCCGCGCCCTGCAAAAGAAGGCCGGCGACCAGCAGCGCTTCATCAACGACGCCGGCAATGAGTCCCGCCAATAGCGCCGCCCTGACATCTACGCCTTGCCAATAACGACGCGCGGGTGTGGTTACGCTCGACATGGCGGCGTTATACAACGAGATCGGCGAGGCGGCGAGCCCCGCCGATCCCATGCCCGTTTACTTGTTCGCTACTTGCCTGGCCGCTCGATGACAGCGCAAGCAATGCGATCGCCAGCATCACCCGAGGGCTGGCTGCGATAGTCATCCGGCTTGGCGTGCACGACCAGCGCCGAGCCATCCTTGTCGAACAACGTGCTGGCGCCGCTTGCGAGCGTTACACGCGAGTTGATGACATGCGTGCGCAGTCGGCCGTCGGACGAGACGAACTGGTTCGGCATATCACCCGCATGCGGCCCGCCCTTGACGTGATGCCCGTGTTGCCGCTTCTGCGGTGCAAAATGGTCCCCAGCCGACTTGAATCCGTCGGCCGGGTCGCAGTGCCCGGTCTGGTGAAAGTGAAAGCCGCGTTCTCCCGGCGGCAGGCCCGAGATGTCGATGTCGATCAGCACGCCATTGGGCGTTTGCGTCAGTGTCGCGCTGCCGATCTGCTTGCCGCTCGTGTCCTGAAACGTAGCGCGCGTGGCTTCTTGCGAGAGCGCCACACCGATCGTTCCGATTATCACTACGGCGCTTGCGATGCAACGGGCTGTTGCTGTCATACGAACTCCGAGTTTGCTCATATCGAACTGCGCGGCATATTTCGTGCCTCTTGTCTCGAAGCACCGGAATGCTGCCCTGGCCGCGATGTACACGAAGACGACATTGGTGGGTCCTCGGTGCAATCGGATTGTTCGCGCTGGCAGCCATGTACCGCAGCGATTTGCGCCGGTATGTACCGGCGCTGCGCCGCGCGCTTCCGGCTCTTCCCGCCCTTAGGAACGTAAGACGTCGAATGCCGGATTTGCGACAGCGGCTGCCACAGTTTCGTTAACGCGCGAAGCCTTTCGCCTCCGCTTTTGATCCCGTGCGGCGAAGCAAGCTCAGTACCGCGCCGCGCTTCGGTAAGGCAGCCTGAGCGCCGAGCCTAGTCGTGGTCAGCGCGGCGGCTGCGTTCGCGAAGACTGCCGCTTCGGTGAACGTGCGTCCTTCCGCAAGGGCGACCGCGAGAGCTGCGGCGAAGGCATCGCCCGCTCCCGTGGCGTCGACGCTCTTGACCGGAAGCTTGGGCAGCCAGCGCTCCTCGTTGCGGCTGTTCCCGCCGCGCCAAACCAGCAGATTGCCGTCGCCGGCGGCGATGATCGCGGCCCGTACGCCGTAACTCAGCAGATGCTCGGCGGCCGAGCGTGCGGACTTGCGGTCGTTCACTTTCGCGCCGGTCAGCGCTTCGGCCTCGTGCTCATTCGGTCGAATGACGGTCACCAGGCGCAGCAACTCAACCGGGGCACGCGTGGCAGGTGCCGGATCGAGCACGGTGACCACTCCCGCTTCATGCGCAAGGCGCGCAGCGGCGAGATTCGCCTGCATCGGCACCTCGAATTGCAGCACGAGCACACGCGCGTTTCGAATCAGCTTAGCCGCTCGCCGCACGCCGCTTGCAGAAAGCCGTTGATTAGCACCCGGTGCAACCAGGATCTGCTTTTCTCCACGCGCATCGACATTGATCAACGCCACGCCGGTCGGCGCTCGCTGGTCGATTGAAACATGCTCGACATTCACCCTTTCGGCCTTCAGCCGCTTCAGCAGCGTGCGCCCGCGCGCATCCGCGCCGACTCTGCCGACGAAAGCTACATGTGCGCCGAGCCGAGCCGCCGCCACGGCCTGATTCGCGCCCTTGCCGCCCGCCTCGGCGGGCTCGAAAGCATTGCCCTGCACGGTTTCGCCGGCCTGCGGCAAGCGCGGTCCACGTGCGAGGTAATCGGTGTTCGCGCCGCCCACGACGACGACATCCCACTGCTTCAGCAACGACGTTCGGCGGGCTGACATGCTCGCCGATTCGCTACGGCTTCGTCGCGCCAACAGCGGCCGCGGCCGCAGCAGCGTATGCCGGCGTCCCTTTTGCCGGGATAGTCCAAAAGTAAACGGCGCGGCCGCCGACATCGAGCGTTTGCTCCGGCTTCCACTTGCCCATGTCAAAGGCGTGCGAAACGATGCGCGTGCCTGGCTTCAAGTCGCTCAGCAGCTTCGGCAGCAACTTCACGTTAAGCGCAGGCAGCAAGTAAAGCGTCACCACCGTCGCCTCCGAAAAATCCGCTTCGAACAGGTCCTCGTTGCGGAAGCGCACACGATCGCCAACCCCTGCGGCCTTCAGATTCGCTTCCGCTTCCTTGATGCGCTCCGGATTGATGTCGATGCCGGTGGCGCGCGAAACGTTGTACTTCTGCGCCGCCGTGATCGGTATTCGCCCGTCGCCCGAACCCAGGTCGTACAGCACGTCGCCCTGGCGCACGTTCGCCACTTTCAGCATCGCGTCGACAACTTCCGGCGGCGTCGGGACATACAAGACATCGGGCGACCGAAGCGATTTGCTTGTGCTGGAAGGCGCTGTCGTTGCCGATGGCGTCGTATGTTGAGCCGTTGATTGCGCGCTCGCGTCGCTGACACACAGCATCACCGCCAACAGCCACAACGTTCTTGAGGATTGCATCTTCTTTCCTTCTATCGGAGATCGTTACAGGTTCGAATCTGAATTGATGCACAGGCCACATGCAATCACTGTTCCTGTGCCGAAGCCATGCTGCATGTCAGGCATGTGCGTTGCCGGTCGCACAGTTAAATCAGCTCGCAACGGAGGTACAACTAAATGAAACCGACTCTAATTGCAGTAAATGAAGTCAAGCAGCGAATGGATCGAGGCGAGTCATTCGTCTTTGTCGACGCACGCAACCCGAAAGCTTGGGGACTATCCCAAGAGAAGCTGCCGGGCGCGATCCGTGTCCCGGCGGACGAGGTAGATAAGCAACTCGCAAGCATCCCCAGGGGTCGCGCAGTGGTGAGTTACTGCACGTGACCGCAGGAAGTATCGAGCGCGCGTGTCGCGTCGAAGTTGATGGACGAAGGATGGAAAGACGTGCATCCGCTCGCCGGCGGATTTGATGCATGGAAGCAGGCGGGACTTCCTATGGATAAGAAGTAGAAGTTGGGCTCTGGAAGTCCGGACTTACCGGCGCATTGGCTCTTGTCTAACAGGATCGGTTGGCGTTTCAACGAGTACTGAAAATACAAGCGCGGCAAGCGCAATGATTTGAATAATTGCGCGCGCCGCGTGCGTGTACTCCCACTGACTGCGCAGATCCATCCAGTTTGCCGGCAGCGCATCGAGCGAAATTGCTGCGATCGTGCTGTTGACCGGAGCGAGCCAGATCCAGAAGGCTGCATGCATCGCCACCATGCAGACCGCTGCGAAAAGCGTCCAGCCGAAAGCGGGCCGTCGGTGGCGCACCAGAATCGCCAGAACCACCGTCGTAATGACCGCGCCTATTTCAAAGGCGCCCCCAACGGTGCCGAAGGCGCCGTAAAGAGTTTGCTGCAGCGTCACCCACAGTGTCCCGTCATAGGTCATCTTGGCGGGTAACTCGAGCAGGTGGCCGAGCGCCGGCGCCAGACTCAGAGCCACAAGCACGATAGTCAACAGACGCCACGCCTTTATCAGCATCCGAAACCTCCAGCGAACCTAAGCGGCAGCGGTTTCGCGCTGGCGATGCGTTCCTTCGGCAAACTCCTCGACGATCTTGCGGCAGAACGCAGGCAGATCATCGGGGCTGCGACTCGACACGATTCCCTGATCGGTCACGACTTCCTGATCGAGCACGATCGCGCCTGCATTCTTCAGATCGGTGCGGATGCTCTCGAACGACGTCATCTTGCGGCCTCGTACTACGCCGGCCTCGATCAGTATCCATGGGCCATGACAGATCACGCCGATCGGCTTGCCGCTGGCGGCGAAGTCGCGCACGAAGCTGACCGCGCTGGTATCGCGTCGCAACTTGTCCGGGTTGGTCGTGCCGCCGGGCAATATCAGCGCGTCATAGTCATCGACCGACGCTTCGGACACGAGGCGATCCACCGGGAGGCGATCACCTTTCTCGTCATGGTTCATGCCCTGGATCTCGCCGCGCTTGATCGACAGCAACTCGGTCTTCGCACCAGCCTTTTCGACCGCCTCGCGCGGTTGCACCAGTTCGACTTGCTCAAAACCGTCGGTGGCCAGAATTGCTACTTTCTTGCCCTGCAGTGGTTGTGCCATTGAATGCTCCTCGAAACAATGAATTACGGATATTGCGGGCGGGCCGCAGCACGTATGTCACGGATCAGGGAAGCATCCGACGTTCCCAGAAGGCGCGCGTCAGGAAGACGAGTGGGCTTTGGATGGTCTTTGTGCGACCAACTCGTTCAGCAAGAGTGCGCCGATCACCAGCGTGCCGCCGATTAAAGTCGAGCCAGTCGCGACCTCGCCCGCGCCGAGCCATGCCAGCAACGGTCCAAGCACCACTTCGAGCAACGCCA
>CAZKNV010000097.1:0-7008 GCA_964554145.1 uncultured Burkholderiaceae bacterium | reverse complement strand
ACCATCGTCACCACCACAACGAAGAAAAACAGCGTATTAAGCACATCGGATTTTTGCCGAATCGCCAGCAGCAGATCGCGGCGAATGACCTGCCAAAGGACGTTCAGCATGCGGTTTCAACGACCGCAGCTTCGCTGCCGCCGAGCTCGATATGCTGCTGACGCGGCACGTCGATCGCAACGTCTTGATGGGTGACCAGCACTACCATGTTGCCGTTGCCAATGTGGCTTGCAATCAGCTGCGACAGCGCCAGGACGCCACGCTGATCCAGCGCGGTAAACGGCTCGTCGAGAATCCACAGCGGCGCAGCCGTCGTTAGAAAAAGCCTCGCCAGGGCAACGCGGCGCCGCTGCCCTTGCGATAGGAATCTCGCCATCGTCTGCTCGAACTCGCCGAGGCCGACCGCATCGAGCGCCCGTCGTAACGCCGTTTCATCTGTGCTCCTTCCTGCGACTGCCTGCGCGGCCTTCAGGTTTTCGCGGACCGTCAAATCGTCCTTGACGCCGTTCAGATGCCCGACGTACACAAGATCCTTCCAGTACTCCTCCCGCTGTCGACGAATGTTGCGGCCGCCCCAACGCACTTCGCCCGCAGTCGGCTCGAGCAGGCCGCACAGCATGCGCAGCAGGCTCGTCTTGCCGGTGCCGTTCGGGCCGGCGACCCTTAACAACGATCCCGCAGCCACAGCGAAACCAAGCCCGGCGAACAACGTGCGTTCGCCGCGCTCGCAGCTGAGGTGGATGGCATCGAGCATCGGCAGGCGTTATAAGCGAAGGCGACGCTGCGCGATAGTCGGAGTATCGAAACGACACGATTAGCCGCATCGATACGCGCAATTCGGCGTATGGCCTATCGTCTGGCGCGTTCTACAATGCCGCCCTCGCGCGCTGCGCTATTGAGACAGCAGCGCTCGACTCGAACGCCATGAAAATACTCGTTGTCGACGATCACTCGCTTATCACCGACGCACTAAGCGTCTTGTTTCTGGATCTCGACCCATCGGCCGAAGTCATCACGACTCGCACCGCCGAAGGCGCGCTGAAGATCCAGGACGAGCAGCCGGAGCTTGATCTGGTGGTGCTCGATCTCGGAATGCCCGGCGTATCCGGCACCGCCCTGCTCGAAGCGATGGTAGCCAAGGCGCCCGAGATGAAGATCCTGGTGCTGTCGGGCAATCAGGATCAACGCAGCGTGATGCGAGTGCTGCAGCTTGGCGCGGCGGGCTTCGTGCCGAAGTCGATGGCATCGGACACGTTGTTATCGGCCGTCAAGTTTGTGCTCTCCGGCGGCGTTTACATTCCTGCGGACTTGCTGGAAGAAGTCAATCGCGCCGGCATCTTCGGCAACTCCGAGCGAGCGCGCGATCAGGACGGTGGACGAGTCGAACTGACCGAGCGCCAGCAGCAGGTGTTGCAACTGCTTGCGCGCGGCGCACCGATCAAGATCATCTGCCGCGAACTGGGTTTGTCCGAAGGCACGGTGAAGACGCACGTGACGGCGATCTATCGAGCCTTCGGCGCGTCTAATCGCACCGAGGCGCTGCTCGCTGCGCGCCGGCACGGCTACGATATCGGCTGAACTCAAGTCATTCCCGCGCAAGCGGGAATCCAGGAGCGTCGTTACACATGGATACCCGCTTTCGCGGGTATGACAAAAAGTCTACGTTGCATCGCTGCTCGCCGCCGGTTCCGGCACCGGCGGCCGGACCATCGGCAGTGTCGTCAACCCCAGCAATTCCGCGAGCGTGTTGTTCAACACGGCGGCCGTCGTGGGCTTTTGCAAAACCGTCGGCTCCTCGACCCGGCTGCGGGCGATCGCCGTCGTCATCATCGGACTAAGTTCCATTCGTTCCCGCATCACGCGCTGAAACTCCGACTGCACGTCGACTCCCTGCACGGCAGTCAGCATCGCCACCGGAATCGGAAATCCGACCAGCTCGCGAATCCTGAATACCGCTTCAACCCCGCTGATCGAATGCGGGCCGAGGTTGTGATCGGCCAGAATGGCGTCGATGCGCTGCTGCACACTGATGCGCTTGATCAATTGCGCGTTGTATCCGGTCGACGGCACCACCTCGGCACCCCAGGATTTGATCAGGCGCGTCAGGCTGTTCAAAATCTCGGCGTTATCCTCGATGACCACAAACGTAAAGCCGTTCAGCGGCCGGATCGCCACGTCCAGCGTCTCCGGAGTGCCGCGCTTGAGACGGATCGGCGCGCTCGAGCGCGGCACTTCTACGCGAAACACCGTGCCGGTGCCCGGTCGTGTCGTGACGATCAGCGGATGGCCAAGCAGCCCGCAAATGCGCTTGACGATCGACAAGCCGAGGCCGAAGCCCGAGCCGCTGTTTTCCGCTTTCGAGCTTTCGCCGCGATAAAACTCTTCGAAGATGCGATCGAGCTCGCCCTGCTTGACGCCGGGGCCTGTGTCCCAGATCTCGAGGCTGATCAAATCGTTGCGCCGCCGCGCCGCCAGCAGTACTCCGCCGCGCTGCGTATAGCGAATCGCGTTGGCCAGAAGGTTACGAATCACCCGCTGCAACAGCAGCGCATCGCTGTCGATCGCAACGCCGCCGCGCCGTATGCGCAGTGAAAGCCCCTTGGACGCGGCGAGCGGCGTGAACTCCTGCTCGAGCAGCGAGAACATGTCGTCGATCAGTACCTGCTCGACTCTCGGTTGAATCGAACCGGAGTCGAGCCGGGAGATTTCAAGCAGCTCTTCAACCAGCTTCGACAACGTTTCGACCGCGGTAGAAAGATTGTTGACCAGCGGCTCGAGCGGCCCGTGCGCCCGTTTTTTCAGCAGCGATACATAGATGCCGATCGCCTGCAGCGGCTGCCGCAGATCGTGGCTTGCGGCCGCAAAAAATTGCGTCTTCGATCGCGTCGCGTTTTCCGCTTCGCGCCGTGCATCCTCTGCCATGCGCTTTTCGGCCACCAGCTGTTCGACCAGCACCTCGTTTTCGTAAGTGTTCTTGACCGATTCGAATACCGCGCTGCCGAAGTCGCGGCCATACAGCACGGTAAACAAGAACACTGCGGTCATCACGACTGCCGCGGTGTAATAGGTCGGGTCCTGCTCCCATACCATGCGAGCGATCAGCGGCACCACGCCGAGCAGCATGAATGCGTGAAACGCCGGGCGATGACTGGCATACAGCGTCAACGAACCGAATGCCACGCTCAGAACGACGGCCACCAGCACGACTTGATGCAACGGCTGGCTGCTTGAGAAAAACGCCCAGCCGGCAGTGCCCCATAGCAATCCGGCCAACACGGCCTGCATGACCCAGCGCGTGGCCCAACTGTCGACGTTTTCGACGACGCGGTCGGAAAATCGAAACTTGTACGAGAGACGGATTCGCGCCAGCGATTCGAACAGGATGAGCAGCGACCAGCCCATTAACAGGTCCTGGCTCATCGAATTCCACAACACCATCACCAGCGCGAATGCGCCCACGATGCTGACCAGCACCGATTGCGGCACCTGCCGGTACACCGACGCCATCACACCGGCAAGAATCTTTTCGTGCCGTTGCTCAGGCGTTTCTTCGGCAAAGCCGAAGCGGGTTAGCGGGCCCGACATTGCATGATGGTTGTTGTCATGGGCGCGATCATAGGCGAGCTAGTTCAGGTGAGGATAGCGACTCAGTTCGAGCGCCGCACTACCGCCGCGTCTGACGGCCAGGCGCGCATGGCCGCCAACCGGCAGCGTTAACTTGCGCGATGTGTGACCGAACGGCAGACCGGTGAACACCGGTACTCCGGAGATCTCCCGCAAGCGCTCGGTGACCGTACTCAGATTGAAACCGTTGTCATTGGGCATTGGGGTGATCGGTGAAAATTCGCCCAGCACGATGGCCGCCTGCCGCTGCAACACTCCGGCATGCGCCAATTGATAGAACATCCGTTCCAGCTTGTAGGCCGGCTCGTTAACGTCTTCCAGAAACAGAATGCCGCCGCGCACGCGCGGAAAGAACGGCGAGCCGAGCAACGCAACGACCATCTGTAAATTGCCGCCCCAGAGGCGACCTGAAATATCGACGACCGGCCCTTGGAGCTCAAGTTCGACTGCATAGCGCTTCGCGCTCAGCACGCCGAAAAAATGTTCGACCGCAAAAGAGTTCGGCTCCGGCGCGCCAAACTCGACTGCGCAAGGACCCGCGAAGCTGACTCCGCCGCGCGTCAGGTAAGCCAGATTGAACGCGGTGAAATCGCTATAGCCGACCATCAGCGGCGCGCGCGCCTTGATAGCGGCAAAGTCGATGCGATCGAGTAGCCGTGAAAGGCCATAGCCGCCACGCGCTGACACCACCACCGCAACAGTGGCATCCGTCGCAAAGCGCTGCAGGTCCGCGAGTCGCAGGTCGTCGCTGCCGGCGAAGCGCTGTTCGCGAGCGAACACGCTCTCGCCTGCCTGCACTCGCCAACCGCGCGCTGCAAAAAACGCCGCTGCGCGATCGACCACGACCGGATCCGGAAGAAATCCGGACGGAGCAATGATGCCGAGTGTCTTACTCACTATCGTCGGCGTCGAGCGGCAGGCTTCCGCTGCGCCTTAAGTCACGTCGATCGGCGAAAAAGTTCGAGAGCAGTCGACTGCACTCTGCAGCCAGCACACCGGCACGCACGGCAGTGTGATGATTAAGCTTCGGCTCGGAAAACAGATCGACCACGCTGCCGCATGCGCCAGTCTTCGGATCCGCTGCGCCATAAATTAAACGCTTGATGCGCGCATGCTGCATCGCGCCCGCGCACATCGCACAAGGTTCGAGCGTCACGAAAAGCTCGCAGTCGCTCAGGCGATAGTTACCGAGAATCGTGGCCGCAGCTCGCATCGCCTGAATCTCGGCGTGCGCCGTCGGGTCGGAGTTGCCGATCGGCTGATTGAATCCGGTGGCAATGACCTGCTTGTCCTTGACGATGACCGCACCGACCGGCACTTCAGCCAGCGCCCACGCGTTATGCGCTTGATCGAGCGCAAGCCGCATGTAGGTCTCATCGGTGCTCGCTTCGCCGCTCATTTCGCCGGCCCCGCCTTCGGTGACTTCGATCTGGCTCGCCAGCCATGCTTGCCGCCGCGCCTCGCGCTGCGTTTCCTGCGCGCTACGCGCCTGTGCAACGGTAGTTGCGATGCGATCGAAGTCGAGCGTTCGGGCGGCTTCTGAAAGCCAGCCCGGAATCGCTCCCCGCCGATAATCGGTTCCGAATTCCGATCGCCGCAGGAAACCAGTGTCTACCATCCAGCGGCGCAATTCGACGTGATCGGTGGCCACCATGACAGCAGCCGTTGCGAGAAACCGCTGAAGAATGTCGTTCGCCTCGCGCTCGCTTAGCAACTCGTCCGGCGGGAAAGCCAGCGTCGCGCTGGCGAACAGAAGCTCCAGATCACGTCCGTCTTTCTGCTGCAATGTCGACAGATGGACGCCGTGCCGCAGCGCAAGCTGCGCGATGCGCTCAAGCCAGCCGTCAACAGTCAGCGCTAGGTCTGTTTCGCCCATATGCGGCTAGCTTAAGCGCGCGCATCGTGTCGCTCCAGCGCGTGATTCCAACGGAGCAGCCCTTCATCAGCCGTAATGAGCGCAGCGCCATGATTTATCGCAGTCGCTGCAATAAATCGGTCGGCGGGATCTTCCGACATGCCAGCAAGGTCGAGCGAGCGAATGGCAATGACGCCGTCAACCGGCAGTTCAGTCACGCCGGCCGACAGCAGTTGAATGCGCCATTCACTTACCGGACTCGGAAGACCGATGCGCCGCCGGACCAGTAGCAGCGCAGCCTCCCAGAAAGTGATGGCGGATACTGCTACGCGCCCGGAGCGCCAGTACCGATCGATCATGGCGCGGGTCTTGCGGCCCAGCTTACGGTCGTCGGTAGCTGCCCACAAAAGTACGTGCGTATCCAACACGATCACTTCAGCGCTTTCCACAGACCGATTCCGATCGGCGCCACGATATCGCCCTTGATCTTGATCTGTCCTCTATGCAAACCGATCAACGACTTTGCGCGCGGCGCGCGATGTGGCCGCAACTCAGCCACTGGCTTGCCATTCTTGGTCACAACGATGGTCTTGCCCGTGCGAGCAACTTCATCCATCAATGCCAGGCACTTAGCTTTAAACTCTGAAGCCTGAATTGTGTCCATGCGGCATCCTTAAATGACCACAATTATGACCATAGTCATAAAAGTGGTCAACCTACTCCCACTCGATCGTCGCCGGCGGCTTGCCGCTGATGTCGTACACGACCCGATTGATTCCGCGCACTTCGTTGATGATGCGATTCGAAACGCGGCCGAGCAGCTCGTGCGGCAGCTCGGCCCAGTGCGCCGTCATGAAGTCCGACGTTTGCACCGCACGAAGTGCGACCACCCATTCATAAGTGCGGCCATCGCCCATCACGCCGACGCTCTTGACCGGCAGGAACACGGCGAACGCCTGACTCGTGCGGTCATACCAGCCGCTGGATCGCAACTCTTCAATGAAGATGGCATCGGCGCGGCGCAATAGATCTGCATACTCGCGCTTGACCTCGCCAAGAATTCGCACGCCGAGCCCCGGACCCGGAAACGGATGCCGGAAGATCATCTCGCGCGGCAACCCCAGCGCGATGCCGACATTGCGCACTTCGTCCTTGAACAGTTCGCGCAACGGTTCGAGCAGTTGCAAGTGCAAAGTTTCCGGCAGGCCGCCGACGTTATGGTGGCTCTTGATCGTCGTCGCCTTCTTGGCGCTGTTTCCAACTCGGGCCCCGGCTGACTCGATCACGTCCGGATATATCGTTCCCTGCGCGAGCCATTTTGCCGCGGGCAGTTGGGCGGCTTGTTCCTGAAACACATGCACGAACTCGCGCCCGATGATCTTGCGTTTCGCTTCCGGATCGGTTTCGCCCGCCAGTGCACTCATGAAGCGATCGCTGGCATCGACATGGACCAGCTTGATACCCATGTGCTTTTGAAACGTATCGACCACTTGTTGCCCTTCGTCGAGCCGCAACAACCCGGTGTCGAC
>CAZKNV010000096.1:0-7022 GCA_964554145.1 uncultured Burkholderiaceae bacterium | reverse complement strand
GGCCGCACCGCGATGAAATACCAGGACGCCAACCAGATAAGCGCGCGAAATGGGCCACGACCGAAAACGGCATGAACGGCGTACATGAACCACAAGCCTATCGTCAGCCCCGCTTCCGGCACCGAAGCCCAATGCGAACTCGGGCGCGGACTTGATGGCATGTGGACAGTGGTCACGCCAGCCCCTATGGAGCCTTGCCAGCGAGGCGCCGCGGCAGCAGCCATGGGAGTCGAATCAGCATTCCGGCGAACAATCGAAAATGCAGCCCTGTGATGCGCAGATTGTCGCGCAGCAGGCGGAAGTGCGACACGCCGTCGGCCGGGTAGGTCACCGGCGTGGCCAGGTTAACAACAGGAGTGCCGTCCCAGAACAGCCGCACGATGATTTCTATATCGAACTCCATGCGGCGGCCGATTCGTACACGATCATCGAGTGCGACGGCGGGCGCGATCGGATAAATGCGGAAGCCGCACATCGCATCGGCAATCCGGCGCGACAGCGTGTTGAACCAGACCAGCACGGTCGTAATTTTCCTTCCGTGCAGCCGCACTTTAGGCACGCTCGAATCGTATTGCGGCACCCCGTTGATGACCGCAGCCGGATGACGCTCGGCGGCCGCCACGAACCGGCCGATGTGCGATGGGTCGTGCTGCAGGTCGGCATCGATCTGCACCGCATGTGTAAAGCCATCGGCCAATGCAGCACGCAATCCGGCAAGCACTGCAGCGCCCTTTCCCTGGTTGCGCTCGAGCCGCAATCGCCGCAGCCAGGCGGAATTTTCCGCGCACAGCCGTTCAATCAGTTGCGCGCATGAAGCGTGGCTGCCGTCGTCAACCAGCCAGCACGTCATGCCGGTTGCACGTAGAGCGTTCACCAGGCGCGGCAATGCGCCATCATGGTCGTACACCGGCACGATGACACAAGCACGAAAAGCAGGTGAAGAATGCAACGTACGTTAGCGACTAGCAGCTGCTTGAGCGGCTCCGCGCTGCCCGGCTACATACACGGCCAACGCCCGCACACTGGCAAAGTGCCGCCGGTTGTTCTCGTTGTCCGCGGTGAGCTTTACGCCGTAGCGCTTGGCGAGCGCCACGCCGATCTCAAGCGCATCGATCGAATCCAGTCCGAGGCCTTCCACGAACAGCGGCGCGGCCGGATCGATATCTTCGGGCCGCATATCCTCGAGCCCGGTGCACTCGATGATCAACTGCGCGATTTCCTTCTCAAGCGGGTCCACGGCGAGCGAGCTCCTTTACATACAGCGCTTGCAGATGTTCGTTCAGACGGCGCGCGCCGAGCGACACGCTGTGATGGCCGAGCATGAACTGCGCTGGATCGATCGGCTCGTGCCGGACCACACGCACCCGCGGCCGCACTTTAGGCGCCAGCCACCAGGGGCTGTGCTTGTTCAACAGCGGCTCGGAAAATTCGATCGTCATCGGAACTACCGGGCATCCGGAACGCACGGCGATCTGCGCAGCGCCGCGCCGCAGCTGGATCACGCCGTCTGCAGCGGTGCGCGTGCATTCGGGAAACAGCACCAGCGATTCGCCAGCTGCAATGCGAGCAAGACATCCATCGATCAGCGCCGGCGCGTCGGCGTCGACGACGTAATTCGCGCCGCGAATGGCGCCCGACGTAAAAGGGCTGATCTGCAGCGAGCGCTTGGCCACGACCACGCCACCCTTTATATGCGCCAGCAGAATCAGTGCGTCGATCAACGATGGATGGTTGGCAACGATCAAGGTGCCGGGTGCGACCGCGCGATCGAGCCCGATCAATTCGAAATCGATCAATCGCAATGTCTGCATGCTGCCGGTGTAGGCCCGCAGCACGTAGTAGACAATGCGTCGCATGCCGCGCGCGCGTTGCACCGGATCGCGCACGACGACCGAATACAGCGGCACCATCAACGCGGTCATCAGCGCGCCATAGATGCCGAACACGGCAAACAAAGCGACTTGTCCGATCGATCGCCCAGCGCGGTCCAGCGCCGGAAAGAAATGCCCGGACCGGCGTTGCGGCCGTAACCTCCCGGCCCGCCTGACCTCGGCGCGCTCGGACAGGATCACTGCCATTGAATTCCCCCTGTGCTGCCACTCATTGCAGACCGCCGATGCCCACAAGTGATAACTGCGAACGGCTGCTAGCGACCCTCACGTGATGAGCTATCAGACCGCCTCCCACTGCAGTTCGGCCGCATTGTAAGTCCCGGTCACCGCTTCGAAAACGCCGGTAAGCGGCGGAGTTGCGATGCCGGCAACGGCGAGTTGACAGTTGTCCCACGTCGACCGCCAGATGTAAGGAAGCGCCCGCTGGCCGGCTTTCAGCCGCGCCTCGGCGGCTACCCAGGCGCGCAGGACGGAGTCGGAATCGTTTGCACTATCGGCCGGCATTCCCAGCAGCGCAGCGGCGGCGCGGGGATCGCGCATGGCCTGCATCGATTCAAGATCGACGCCGACCGGCCCGCTGGCAACGATCGCGACGACTGTGTTCGCACTATGCGCGACACTGATGTACGTCGAAGTATCTGTAACGAGCCGCGGCCGGCCGTCGATGTCCACTTCGATTTGTGGCTCGTCAAATCCCACGGCCGCCAGCAGCCATCGCAGCATGCGATGGCCGACCGCAAATTGTTCGCGCCGCAGAGGCAGGCTAATGCGCAGAAAACGCGCATGCTCCGTTGCCGTGAATCGATCAACTTGTTCCGCCAAACACTTTGCGGGCAAGGGCGACTCGAAGCGAGTCAGGCTTAGCAATGGCGTGCGAGGCCAATCATTGGCCACGGAGTCTTTCAGCACTTAACGTTCAAGACGATGGCGTTTTCGCGGTCGGTTCACCGTCCAACCCGGCCTGCACAAGTTTGCCCAAAAACTTCGCAAGAGGCGCGATCTGCTGATCGACGCTGGCTGACTCAAGGGCGCTCAGGTATGACGCGCGTTTCTCCACCGGAACGATCGTCCACGGATAGCGGCCCGAAGCCAGCATCAGGTTCATCAAGAACCGGCCGATACGGCCATTGCCATCCATGTAAGGATGGATGTAGACGAATATGAAGTGACCCATAACGACGCGGACGGCTGGATGCTCTTCCTCTGCAAGCATCTCAAACAACACCGGCATGCTGTCGAGCACCGCTTCGTGTCGGAGCGGCACGTGCATAGAGTGCCTGATATAGACCTGACCACTTCGGTAGCCCGCCAGATCGGCCGGCCGCACAACGCCGGCTTCCACGCTTGGTGCAAATAGCTGCTGGTACCACTTTGCGTGGTCTTCATCCGCGACGATGCCCGCGTTTTGTCCACCAAGCACGCGCTTCAAGCTCTGCTCCAACGCCTGGAAGGCGAGCCAATAGCCGCGAGCCGCCATCGCATCGCGCTGTTCGCGGTCTTTGTCGATCAGGTCAAGGTTCCAGCGCCCGCTGCGCACACGCTCGATAAGATCGCCGCTGACTTTGTATCCCTCGATCGAAAGGGAGTGATAAGCGTCCGTGACGTACACATCCTCGACGGCTTTTAGATAGCGCTTGATGTTCAGCGGCCGCCGTGGTGCAGGCGGGAAATTGTCGATGACGATCGGGCGCATCGTCTGCCACATCAGGCGGATGCGATTGGCGTACGGGGAGCGCTCACGCTGTGGCAGCTGCAGCGACGGCTTTTCCTCGAACGGATCGTTTTCCGTGATCTTGAAGCCGGCGGATCGCATGGCGCCAAGTATTTGATCGGCAATGCGATCTCGCCCGATGTTGCGGAAGGCGCCGGCGAGACGACCGGCAGCAGCGTTATGTTCGCCTTCGAGCAAGAGCGGGAGGAGTTCCGAAGCATCGCGGATCTGCGCAAGAGCAGCACGCATGTCGGTCGCGCTCTGCCTGTAGATACGCGGCGATGCAGCGACCAACGCGGCTGGCAGGGAAAAGAGGCGCATTCCATCAGCCATGACAATTCGATTCGCGTCTGGCAGCCGTGCTCGGACTTCCAGGATGGATGTGCCATGCGTGAGCGTTGTGACCTGATTGCGGGCTCTCTGCGCTCTTACCAGCAGCTGTCGTGGAACGGATCGGTTACCGCCATGTAGAGACAATGATTGTTCCGGTGAAAGGCACCACTTGTCTCCGAAGCGCTCGGTCAGGTACGCGGCGCAGAAATTCCAGAATGATGCGTACCAGGCTGTGCTGTCTCCTGGGGCGTCGTCCGGCCGCGTTGAGATATACCAGCCCTTGATGACTTCTTGCAGGAAGCCGTTGCGCAGCAACCGCTCCCGATCGGCCCGTGAGAGCATCGCCGACTTGATCGCTGCGACGCCCTTGTCCTGCAGCTTTTGCAGCACAGTCAGTGATGCGCCAGTTTTTCCGACGGTGGCGGCATGGCGGTCGTTAGCTTATTGCGCCTATCTCTATTAGCTTTTGATGTTATCAACAATTAGCCTATCGTGCCGACGACAGTTAGCTTATGTTGCAGTGAGCAGCACACTGGCGCGGCCGCGTAACACCGTGTCACCCTCAGCACGAAGTTCGAAGCGATACGCGACCTGATGCTCCGACCTGAATTCGCATACCGCCTCGATAACCAGCGGCGCGGCGCATCGATCGAGACGTTCGACGGTCCAGCGCAGATCGGATGCCGCGACCAGATATCCATGGCGCGCGCCGCCGGGTGCGCTTGCCGCCAGCAGCGCGCCATGAGCTGCCATTGCCTGCGCGCCGTATTCGAGTCCGCAGACGATCGACAGCACACCGTCCTGTGCCAGCGGATGATTGGCGGCGCGGTGCGAATCGCTTTCGCAGATGATTCCCTGATCGTCATAAGAAACGATGCGGTCGATCAGCCGCATACGGCCGGCATGAGGCAGCAATTGTTCGAGTGGACGCATCAACACGGCGATGTGCGCACCCGCATTGCGCGGCCATTGCCTTGTCGCAGCACCACTTCACTCCAATGCGCGCTCCAATGCGCGCTCGACTTCGGCTGCGCCAGAGCCTCAAACAGCGGCAGCAGGCGTGCGGTTGGATTTCCGATGCGAGCCGACTCCAGCGCAGCATCGGCCAGCGCAGTATCGGCCACATCGTCGGCCGCATCGGCCAGCGCAGTATCGGCCACATCGTCGGCCGCATCGGTCAAGGTCAGTTGCGCAGCGGCCGATGCAAAGCCCGGTGGCGCCAGCACCAACGAGAGCGCCCACGCATCGACCGTCGGCCGCGCTTCCGATAACGGAAACGGATACGGCACGTCGTAGCAGACCATCAGCACCGGCGTTTGATCGGCGGTCGCTTGCACGGCAGCTTCCAGCAGCGCCGCCGGGGCGGTGCCGTCGAACGCACACAGGCTGGTGACCGCGCTATGACTCGCCACCGCGATGCTGTAGTAGCCCGACGCCGCGTTGTGCACCGAGTTGTGAAACTTGGTCGGCGAAATCTGGTAGTCGCCCGTTGCCAGCATCGCGCAGATGTCGTGAATGATGTCCGGATTACCCGAGCTGCTGCCGAACACTGCCGGCACTGTCTTCGCGTCCAGATTCGCGTGCGTCAACGCCTGCTGCGCGGCGGTCAATGCGATGCGCGTCGATGGCGTCGCGCGGCGCCGTTCTGCCAACGGCAGCAGGCCGCTTGGTAGCGCTGAGTTGTCGGTGCGTGCATACGCGGCCGAACCGGACAGGACCGCGCGCGCTGCCGGCCAATCGGCAAGCCCCGGCCCGAAGACGCCGATTCCGAGTACTGCACAGTCGATCACGAAAGGGTTCTGAGTTCTCTGTTACTGCGGCCGAAGACCACGCTGCAATTGCTGCCGCCGAAGCCGAACGAGTTGGACAGCGCCACGTCGATGTCGCGCTCCTCGTTGTCGAGCAAGACCTTGTTCGGGCAATCGGGATCGACATCGATCGTGTTCAACGTGCCGGGCAACAACCCATGCTCGAGCGCAAGCAAGGCGACGATCGACTCGACAATGCCGGCGGCGCCAAGCAGATGCCCGAACCAGCCCTTGGTCGAGCTGCTTGCTGTGGCTCCGAACACCTCGGCGACCGCGCGGCCTTCGGCGGGATCATTGGCGCGCGTCGCAGTGCCATGCAGGTTGATGTAATCGACCGCGTCCGGCGCCAGGCCGGCGGACTCGAGCGCGCCGCACATGGCCAGGCGCGCGCCGAGCCCCTCGGGATGCGGCGTCGACATATGGTGCGCATCGCTCGACTCGCCCGCTCCCAGCAGATGCAATGATGCATCCGTGCTTCGTTCGAGCAATGCAAAGCCGGCGCCTTCGCCGATCGAAATACCCTGACGCGCACGATCGAACGGACGGCACGGTTCGCGCGACAGCAACTCGAGCGAAGAGAATCCGCACAACGTCGTCAAGCACAGCGAATCGACACCGCCGACAACGGCAGCGTCGATCCAGCCGGCTCGCATCAAACGGGCGGCGGCGGCGAATACCTTGGCGCTCGATGAGCACGCAGTCGAAATGGCGAACGTCGGGCCGGTGGCGCCGACCGCCCTGGCTGTCAGCGCCGGCGCCGAAAAATTATTCAACGTCGCGGCGTAGTCGAACGATGCAGGCAGGCGGCCATCGGCATCGCGTGCGCAATAGGCAAGTTCGGCCTGCGCAATGCCGGACGTGCTGGTTCCGATGATGACCGCAACCCTTGCGGATCCATGACGCGCAACGGCAGCGCGCGCCCGCTCAATGAAGTCATCCTGCTGCAAGCCGAGCCACGCCAGGCGATTGTTGCGGCAGTCATAACGCGCCCATTGTTCAGGCAGATTCGCTGACTGCAGGCCGTCGACTTCGCCGATCCACGTATCGAGCGCTGGAGCATCGCGATCCACCGCGAAATCGCGGCGCGATTCATAGCGCTTCAATCCGCTGCGCCGCGTGCGCAATGCGTCGAGCAATGCTTCGCGGCCATGGCCGACCGCCGTCGTGGCGGTATAGGCCGCAATGGCGATCGGGTCGAACTTCATGCAGTGGATTCGCCCGTGGCCGGCACGGCGAGCGCCATGCTGACGAAGAGCGCAACCGGTGCGCCGATGGCCA
>CAZKNV010000095.1:0-7037 GCA_964554145.1 uncultured Burkholderiaceae bacterium | reverse complement strand
CGCCGCATCCGCACGCCGCTGATGATCGTGCACGATGTCGACGATAACGAAGTTCCGATCTCGAACGGCTACGCCTACACAATCGGTGCGCGCACGCGCGTGCTGGCGACCGACGGCCTCGGACACCGGCGCACTTTGCGCGATCTGCATGTCATCGAGGCAGCGACCGGGTTCGTCGCGCATCGGCGTTCTGAGCTCAGCAAGCGGCGCCTCGAACTTGCCGCGTGACGGCAGGTGGAACGAAACACTAGATCGCCGAGGTGCGCCGCTCGAGCCAATCAGCGGCCGCTCCGCTCACATGTGAGCCCACGCGGCGGCGCACCTCGGCGTGATACGCGTTAAGCCAGGCGATCTCGTCGTCGCGCAATAGCGAGCGCTCGATCACGCGCGTGTCGATCGGCGACAAGGTCAGCGTTTCGAAGCGCAAGAACTCGCCGAACTCGCTCGGCTCGTCGAACGTGGCCGGACGATTGACGACCAGATTTTCGATACGCACGCCCCAGCGGCCGGGCCGGTAGATTCCCGGCTCGTTCGATGTGACCATGCCGGGTTCCATGGCTGTTTGCGGTTCGGGCGGCAGGTGCGGGGTAATGCCGTGCGGGCCTTCGTGCACGTTCAGGAAGTAGCCGACGCCATGGCCGGTGCCATGACCGAAATCGACACCGGCAGCCCAGATCGGCGCGCGTGCCAATGTGTCGAGCATCGGGCTCCTGGTGCCGCGCGGAAACTTCGCCATCGACAGCGCGATCATGCCTTTCAGCACCAGCGTGTAGTCGCGCCGTTGCTCTGCAGTTGTCTCGCCGACCGGCACCACGCGCGTGATGTCGGTCGTGCCGTACTCATACTGGCCGCCGGAGTCGATCAGCAGCAAACCATTGCCGATGAGGCCGCGCATGCAGATCGTTGCGTGAGATTCTTCCGTCGCTCGATAGTGCGGCAGCGCGCCGTTGGCATTGAAGCCTGCGATCGGATGAAAGCTCGGGCAGACATAACCCGGGCGCCGCTCGCGCGCTTCGACGACCTTCTGGCCGACGGTCATCTCGGTAATCGTCTCGTGGCCGAGTGCGCTCTCGAACCATGCGAAGAACTCGGCGAGTGCAGCACCGTCCTGCTCCATCGCGTGGCGAATGTGATGGATTTCGGCGTCGGTCTTGCGGCTCTTCGCAAGGGTCGACGGATTGATCGTCTCGATGATTGTCACGTGGTCGGGCACCGCCTGCCGCAGGCCAAAGGTGACGCGGCGCGGATCGATCAGCAGCTTTGCGCCGTCGGGCAGCATCCCCAGCATTGCGACGGCCCTGCCATACGGAGCGAGCGCAATGCCGTCCACCGCCAGACGCGATGCCAGTTGCGCGCTGATTTTTCCTTCGGCGACAAACAATGTGGCGCTGTTCGCATCGAGCAGCAGGTGCGCAATGAACACCGGGTTGTAGCTGACGTCGGCGCCTCGCAAATTGGTCAGCCACGCGATGTCGTCGAGGGTCGAGATCCAGTGATGCGTGGCGCCGTGAGCCTTCATCTGTTGACGGACTGTCGCCAGCTTGTCGGCGCGCGGTATGACGGCAAACGGCGCGACGTGTTCATATACCGGGCGCATGGGCAACGCTGCGCGGTCGTCCCACACATCGTCGAGCAGGTCGAGATCGGTACGCAGCTCGATGCCGCGTTCGTTTAGTGCCGATTGCAGCGCGCGCGCGCCTGCCAAACCGAGCACCGCGCCGTCGGCCGCCACTTTTGCGCCGCGTGCGACATGCTCGGCCAACCATTCGACATGCGCTGGACTGCCGGCGCCACCGATCTTCATCAATTCGATGCCGGTGCCGGCAAGCTGCCCTTCAGCCTGCGTCCAGTAGCGGCTATCGGCCCACACGCCGGCGAAATCTTCGGTCACCACCAGGGTGCCGACCGAACCGGTAAAGCCCGAGAGCCACTCGCGGCCCTGCCAGCGCTCCGGCAGGTACTCGGACAAATGCGGATCGCTCGACGGCACGATGGCTGCCGCGACACCGTGGCGTTGCATTGCGTGACGCAGTTTCTCGATGCGGGAACGAACGATTCCGCGGCGGGCGTCAAGGGTATCCATTACAAAACTCCGCGCAGATGCAAAATCGAAGTGTAGAGCGACCGCTGGACTGACGGTTCTGTTGCCACACAGCAACGATGTTCGCCAAGCCGCCTGCCGCGTAGTGTCGTTCGTCCTGTCATCGACATCTTCCGAGCATCGTTGAATACCTTGCATGCCGACTGATGCCGCATCGACCGGAGCGATTAGACCGCACGCGGGATGGTTGCTCGCAAGCGGTAAACCGGAAAATGGGTGAATTCGGTGGCGAGAGCGGTCGATCGGAGTCGTTCAGTTTGCCCTCGCGTGGGTTACTCTGGAGCCATTACTGATGCGCATGGTGATTGCACTCCATTTCTGTAATGGCGTCTGATCTGATCCGCAAAGCCAAGGTGCCCGCACTGGCAGGCGCAGACGCGCCAGCCGGCGCCGCCGCCACCACCGCCACAGGCGCAGCATGCGATCAGTGCGGCGATCCGCTGGCGGGGCTGCGCGTGGTGCGTCGTCCGGTCGGCGCATCGATGCGCGCCTTCTGCTGCAACGGTTGCGCGTTCATTGCCGAGCAACTGTTTCTGGCGCAAGCCGGCAGCCGCGATCGCGCTTTATTGAACGCTTTGATTGCAGCCGACGCCGAGGCAAGCTCGGCAGCGAGCGAAGCCGCAACGGCCGCAGGCTCGCATCTGCAACTGTCGATTCGCGGCATGGTGTGCAGCGCGTGCGCGCTGATGATCGAGCAGAGTCTGCGCCGCGTCCCTGGCGTCGTGAAAGCCACCGTCGATTTCGCAACCCATACGGCCTACGTCGCGTTTGATCCGAAGCTGGTGACGCGCGGCGAATTGCAGCGTGCGATCGAGCGCGCCGGATACGATGCCGGCCGCGTGCCGCGCGACGACGCGCGAATTGAAGCGCGGGTCCGCCGCATCGATCTTCTCAGAGTCGTGATCGCGTGGCTGGCGGCAACGCAGGTGTTGATGCTGTCGTTGCCATCCTATATCGCCGCGCCCGGTGCCGTTTCGGCGGAGATCGAACGGCTGTTGCAGGGTGCGAGCTTCGTGCTCATCTTGCCGGCATTGCTCTTTTCGGCGCAGCCGCTTTATCGAGCTGCGTGGAGTCAGCTTCGGATGCGGCGGATCAGCGCGATCGGGCTTGAGTTGCCGACGGTGCTGGCGATCAGCGCCGCCATCGCCGCCAGCGCGTTTGGCGCGATCATGGGCCGCGGCCCGATTTATTTCGACGCAGTCGCGCTGGTGATCGCGCTCGCGATCAGTTCGCGCTGGGTGCTCGCAAGCGGCGTCGCCACGGCGCGCGCGCACGTCGAAGCGGCACGCCGGCAATCGACAAGCGCGCTGCGCCTGGTTGCATTTCCATCATCACTGGCCACTGAGACAGTGACGGGGCAACAGCTGAAACCCGGCGCCCGAGTGTTGGTGCCGCCCGGCGAAGCAGTACCGGCCGATGGCGTAGTGGTGCACGGCCGATCGAGTTGCTCACAGGCGTCGTTGACCGGCGAGTCGTTGCCGGTCGACAAAGCGGCCGGCGCGCCGGTGCTCGCAGGCTCGATCAATCTGGATCAACCGCTGGTGATCGAAGTCGGCCGCAGCGGCACTGAGTCGAGCTCGCTCGCGTTACAGCGGATGGCCGAAGAGGCGGGCCGCGAGCGTCCGCGCACGGATGAGCTCGCTGCCCGTTTTGCTGCTCCGTACTTGTGGCTGATGGGCTTGGCGGCGCTCGCCACGTTGCTGGTCTGGTCGCTGGTCGATCCGTCGCGCGCGATATCGAGCGCGATTGCCGTGCTGATTGCAGCGTGTCCGTGCGCATTGTTGCTGGCGGCGCCGGCAGCGATTGCAGCGGCACAGTCGGCGCTCGAGCGGCGCGGCGTGCTGGTCGCGCGCAATTGCGCGATCGAAGCGCTGGCCGGGGCCGATCTTCTTGCATGCGATAAGACCGGCACGTTAACGACTGGTGAACCACGCCTGCTGCGTCAACTGCTGCTGCGCACGGCCGATCCGGAATACACGCTGGCGATAGCAGCGGCGATGGAAACTTTATCGACTCATCCGCATGCACGCGCGCTGATCGGCGCGGTGCAATCGCTTGGCAAGTCGCTGCCGCCGTTGACCGACGGCAGAGTGGAAGCGTCGGCCGGAATCGAGGCAACCGTCAGCGGCCGGCGTTATCGGCTGGGCAGGGCGGAGTTCGCGCTGGTTGACAAACAGGCGGTGCAGCGCGCCGAAGTGGCCGCCATCGCCGTGCGCGAAGGATTGCACGTCGCCAGCACGATCGTGCTGGCCGATGCCGATGGACCGGTGGCGCTGTTCGTATTCGGCGAGCGCCTGCGCGACGATGCTGCGATGCTGATCGACACGGTCAACGAGCACGGCGTCGAGCCGGTGCTGTTATCGGGCGATCGGCGTGCTCCCGTACATGCCGTTGCCGCCACACTTGGCATCGAGCGCGCACTCGCGCATCAAACGCCGCACAGTAAATGCGAATGGATCGTTGGCCAGCAAAGAGCCGGTCACAAGGTGGCGATGCTGGGCGACGGCATCAACGACGCGCCGGCGCTGGCGCGAGCCGACGTTTCGATTGCAATGGCCGACGGTTCGGCGACCGCCCAGGCGCGTGCCGATTTGATCCTGCTGTCTTCGCGGCTGGCCGATGTCGAACTTGCATTGTCGGTTGCGCGGCGCGCGATGCGGCTGGCCCGTCAGAATCTCGGTATCGCTCTCGGTTGTAACGTGAGCTTCATCATGTTGGCAGCGCTCGGAGTTACTTCGCCGGCCGTGGCGGTGGGCGGGACTGCAGCAAGTGCGCTGCTCGTGCTCGGCAACGCAACCCGGCTGCTGCGAGGCCGTGATCCTCGCCGTGCCAAACCGGAACAATCGCAGGCTCGCCGCTTCGCCGCTCGCAGCGCAAGCTGACTCGTTTAGCAACTTAGTCAGCAACCCGCAAGTATCATCTGCGGCTCCTCACTCGAAGTTGGGGTTGCAATCAATAAGGGTTGCGCCATCTGCTTGCAATGAAAAGCGCCGATATCCGCGAAAATTTTCTGCGGTACTTCGAATCGAAGGGCCATACGATCGTGCGCGCCTCCAGCTTGCTGACGGCGTCGGACGATCCGACCTTGCTGTTCGTCAATTCCGGCATGGTGCAATTCAAGGACGTGTTCACCGGGCGCGAGCAGCGGCCGTATACGCGCGCCACCACGGCACAGAAATCGTTGCGCGCAGGCGGCAAGCACAACGATCTGGAAAACGTCGGCTACACCGCGCGGCATCACACATTTTTCGAGATGCTGGGCAATTTCAGCTTTGGCGATTACTTCAAGCGCGACGCGATTCGCTTTGCGTGGCAGTTGCTGACCGAGGTTTACCAACTGCCGAAGGACAAGCTTTGGGCCACGGTTTACATCGATGATGACGAGGCGTACGACATCTGGACCAGGGAGATCGGCGTGCCGCCGGAGCGCTGTGTGCGCATCGGCGATAAACCCGGCCAGTCGAAGTACGTGTCGGACAACTTCTGGCAGATGGCCGATACGGGACCATGCGGCCCGTGCAGCGAAATTTTTTACGACCATGGTCCCGAAGTCGATGGCGGTCCACCGGGCTCAGCCGATGACGATGGCGATCGCTACATCGAGATCTGGAATCTCGTTTTCATGCAGTTCGATCGCGATGCCGCCGGTGTGCTGACGCCGTTGCCGCGCCCATGCGTCGATACCGGCATGGGGCTCGAGCGGCTGGCAGCGGTGCTGCAGCACGTTCACTCGAACTACGACATCGATCTGTTTCAGAACCTGATCAAGGCGGCCGCGCGCGAAACCAGCGCTCGCGACATAGACAACAACTCGCTGAAGGTGATCGCCGATCACATTCGCGCATGCTCGTTCCTGATCGCCGATGGCGTGATTCCGGGCAATGAAGGCCGCGGTTATGTGCTGCGGCGGATCATTCGCCGCGCTTTGCGACACGGCTACAAGCTCGGGCAAACCAAGCCGTTCTTTTACAAGCTCGCCAAGGACGTTGCCAAGGAAATGGGCGCAGCGTATCCGGAACTGATCGAACAGCAAGCGCGCATCGAATCGGTGTTGAAGCAGGAGGAAGAGCGCTTTGGCGAGACGCTCGAAAACGGCATGAAGATTCTCGATGCTGCGCTGGGCCAGATGAAATCCGGCGACGCCCGCATGCTCGACGGCGAAACGGTGTTCCTGCTGTATGACACGTACGGCTTTCCGGTCGATCTGACCGGTGACATCTGTCGCGAGCGCGGGGTCGCGATCGATCATGCAGGATTCGGCGAAGCGATGGAGCGCCAGCGCGGCCAGGCGCGCGCGGCAGCGCGGTTCAAGATGGCCGGTGGCGTTGAATACGCGGGCGATAAAACGCGCTTCACCGGATACTCATCGCTGGTCGAAGACGCGAAGGTGATCGCGCTGTATCAAGAAGGCACACCGGTGCAGCGTCTGGAAGCGGGAGCAGAAGCCATCGTCGTGCTGAACACGACGCCGTTCTACGCGGAATCCGGCGGACAGGTCGGCGATCAAGGCGTGCTCGAATCAATCAGCGACGGCAACGTCGTTCGCTTCAAGGTGGCTGACACCCAGAAGATTCAGACTGACGTGTTCGGTCACCATGGCACGCTCGAGGCCGGAACGCTCCGCATTGGCGATGTAGTGCAGGCAAGGGTCGATGCCATCGCTCGCGAGTTGACGCGCAACAATCACTCGGCAACGCACCTGATGCACGCTGCATTGCGCGGCGTGCTGGGAAAACACGTGCAGCAGCGCGGCTCACTGGTCGATGCCGAGCGCACGCGCTTCGATTTTTCGCACGACAAGGCAATGACACCCGATGAGATTCGGCGGGTGGAAGACATGGTCAACACGGCGATCCGCTCGAACGCGCAAGTCGCAGCCAACGTGATGAAGTACGACGACGCCATCAAGGCCGGCGCGCTCGCCTTCTTCGGCGAC
>CAZKNV010000094.1:0-7103 GCA_964554145.1 uncultured Burkholderiaceae bacterium | reverse complement strand
GGTACTACGGTGATCGAATGGCGTGGCGCACAGCGCTGGGTCTGGTCAACCTCATCGGCGCCCGAGATTCGCGCAAAGGCCGAAGCAGTGGGCGGGCATGCCACCGCATTCCGCCATATTGATAGCAACGATGTCTTTCATCCGCTCACGCCGGCGCTGGCGCAAATACATCGCCGCCTGAAAAACGAGTTCGATCCGGCCGGCATATTCAATCCTCGCCGGATGTACTCCGACATCTGAAAATGCAAACCGCACTCGCCGATTTCATCAAGGACACGCCTGCCGGCAAGGAAGCCGACGCGATCCTGCGCAAATGCGTGCATTGCGGCTTCTGCACCGCGACTTGCCCGACATATCAACTGCTCGGCGACGAGCTCGACGGACCGCGCGGCCGCATTTATCTGATCAAGGAAGTTCTTGAAGGCAAGGAAGTCACCGCCAAGACACAGTTGCATCTGGATCGCTGCCTGACGTGCCGCAATTGTGAGACGACTTGTCCCTCGGGCGTTCAGTATGGCCGGCTGGTCGATATCGGCCGCAAGATCGTGGACGACCACGTGCCGCGCCCGGCAGGTGATCGACTGGCCCGCATCGTGCTGAGGGAAGGCGTGACCAGTCCGCTATTCGCGCCGGCGATGCGAGTCGGGCAAATGTTGCGGCCACTCTTGCCGCAATCACTGAAGAACAAGGTCCCGCCGCGCCAGCACGCCGGACGCTGGCCCGCGCGTTCGCATCAACGCAAGGTACTGCTGCTCGAAGGATGCGTGCAGCCGGCGATGGCGCCGAACATCAACACCGCGACCGCGCGCGTGCTCGATGCGCTTGGCATCGAGACCCTCCGTCCGGCGGCAGCCGGCTGCTGCGGCGCGATTCGCTATCACCTGGGCGATCAGGATGGCGGACTCGCCGATGCTCGACGCAACGTCGATGCGTGGTGGCCGTACGTTCAACACGCGGAGGAAGATGGATTAGTTGCGATCGTGATGAACGCCAGCGGCTGCGGCGTGCAAGTCAAGGAGTATGGCTATCTGCTCGCGCACGATCCGCGGTACGCAGTCAAGGCGCGGAAGATCAGCGAGATGACAAAGGATCTGGCCGAGTGTCTGCCGCCTTTCGCGGCGGAACTGCAAACGAAGATCGGAGCATCCGCGAGTGGCAGAGTAGTTTTTCACCCGCCGTGCACGCTGCAGCACGGCCAGCAGATTCACGGCGCTGTCGAAAACCTGCTCGCGTCCCTTGGCGCCGAAGTCGCACCGTTTGCCGAAAGCCATATGTGCTGCGGCTCGGCCGGAACCTACTCGGTGCTGCAACCGGAACTCGCTTATCAGTTACGTGACCGCAAGCTCGATCATCTGCAGGCGGCGCAACCCGACGTGATCCTGTCCGCCAATATCGGATGCATTACGCATCTGGCCAGCGGTGCTGAAGAAAAGTCAGCGCCGCGCGTGATGCACTGGATCGAATGGCTGGACGAGCGGCTACAGCACGCGGCCCGACATCAGCATGCCTCGATCCGCGCGTCAGGCAGCTTGGTCACGCCGTAGAGCGGGCACTTCAACACCGCCTGCCGCAGCGCCTCTACCGCCGGCATGCGCGTGAACGACTTGCGCCACGCGAGCACGACTCGCCGATCCGGCGCCGGTGGCTTGAACGGAATGTAGGCAAGCAACGAATCGCGCGGCGGCTTCTCGGGAATCGAAGTCATCGGCAGTACCGTTAAACCCAGTCCGGAACCCACCATGTGCCGGATCGTTTCGAGCGACGAGCCTTCGAACGTTTTCTGAATTCCTTCGGCCGACGATGAGAAGCGCGATAGCTCGGGACACACTTCGAGCACTTGATCGCGGAAGCAATGTCCGGTGCCGAGCAGCAACATCGTTTCTTTTTTCAGATCCTCGCTTGGAATCGCCTTGCGCTTGGCCCACGGATGCAGGCGTGGAATGGCCACCACGAACGGCTCGTCGTACACCGGCTGCAGCACCAGGCCCGCCTCCGGCAGCGGCAACGCCATGATCGCCACATCGATTTCGCCGTTTTTCAACAGGTCGATCAATTTGACGGTGAAGTTTTCGGTCAGCAGCAACGGCATCTGCGGCGCGTCCCTCAACAACTGGCGCACCAGCGCAGGCAGCAGATACGGACCGATCGTGTAAATGACTCCCAGCCGAAGCGGACCCGACAGCGGATCCTTGCCCTGCCGCGCGATTTCCTTGATGCGGCCGGCTTCGTCCAGAGTGCGCTGTGCCTGGCCGACAATGCGTTCGCCGGCCGGCGTCATCGTCACGTCGTTGGTGCGACGCTCGAAAATCTGCGTGCCGAGTTCGTCTTCGAGTTTCTTGATCGCGACCGACAATGTCGGCTGGCTGACGAAGCAAGCTTCCGCCGCGCGACCAAAGTGGCGCTCGCGAGCGACGGCGACAACGTAGCGCAGTTCGGTCAACGTCATTGGTGCACCCTTCGCACTTCGTGCTGTCCCGCCAAGCGGGAGCTATGAGCCCCCAGGGCGGCCTGGGAGCTCATGCGGCCAGAAATTCGTTGGAGGCTGCGTACCAGCGATGCACGTGTTGTCGCGCCAGCGCCGGATGCTCCGCCATCAGCTCAGTCGCCGCGCTGCGCGCCTGCTCGACCAGTTTCGCGTCACGCTGCAAATCGGCAAAACGCAGCAACGGCATTCCGGATTGCCGAGCGCCGAGAAGCTCACCCGGGCCGCGCATCATAAGATCGCGCCGCGCAATCTCGAAACCGTCATTCGTTTCGTAGACCACTTTCAAGCGTTCGCAAGCCGGTTCCGACAGCGGCTCCTCGAACAGCAGGATGCAGTAGCTCTGATCGCCGCCACGGCCTACCCGGCCACGCAATTGATGCAGTTGCGCCAGGCCGAAGCGCTCGGCGTGTTCGATCACCATCAACGTCGCGTTCGGTACATCGACGCCGACTTCAATGACGGTCGTGGCAACCAGCACGTCGAGCTCGCGCGCGGAGAAGCGTTGCATGATTTCGGTTTTCTTTGTGGATGGGAGCTGCCCATGCAACAAGCCGATGCGCAGGTCGGGCAGCATCTCAGTAATACGTTCGAACGTTTCGGTGGCCGCGGCCACCTCGATCACTTCGCTCGATTCAATCAGCGGACACACCCAGTACGACTGCCGACCGGCTGTCACATCGGCGCGTATGCGTTGCATCACTTCCTCGCGCCGACGAGTCGATACCAGTTTGGTGACGACCGGCCTACGGCCCGGGGGCAGTTCGTCAATCACCGACACGTCGAGATCGGCCAGATAGCTCATTGCCAGGGTGCGCGGAATCGGCGTCGCGGAGAGCATCAACAAGTGTGGCGCATCATCTGCCGTGCTGCCGCCTCGCAGGGCAAGCCGCTGCGCAACGCCGAAGCGGTGTTGCTCATCGACGATCGCCAGACCCAGCCGCGTAAATGCAACCGCCTCTTGAATCAACGCATGCGTGCCGACAATCAATTGCGCATGTCCGCCCGATATCGCATCCTGCGCGGTGCTCTTTGCAGCAACCGTCAAACGCCCGGTGAGCCACTCGATTCGCACACCAAGCGGCAGCAGCCACTCGACGACCTTGCGAAAGTGCTGCTCCGCCAGAATCTCGGTCGGCGCCATCAGCGCGGCCTGAAACCCGTTCTCGATGGCGCGTGCGGCGGCCAGCGCTGCGATCACGGTCTTACCGCTGCCAACATCGCCTTGCAATAGCCGGTGCATCGGCTGTGATCTTGCGAGGTCGCGTTCGATCTCGCTCCACACTCTCTGCTGTGCACCGGTCAAATGAAACGGAAGCTGCGCAAGCAATTGCGCGCTGATCGAGCCCTCTGTTGCAAGTGAGCATGCCCGGCGGTCGGCGCGCGCCTCGCGCGCTGCGCGCAACGCAAGCTGCTGGGCGAGCAATTCGTCGAACATCAAGCGACGCCACGCGGGATCGGTACGCTGCTCGAGGGCGATTGCGTCGGCGTCCGGCGGCGGTCGATGTAACCGTTCGATTGAATTCTTAAGCCCCGCCAACTGGTAGCGCGCGAGCGTAACGGCGGGCAATACCTCTTGAATATCCACATCACGCAGCGCGCGATCGATTCGTTTGCGTAACCACGATTGCGGCACGCCTTCGGGGGAAGGATAAACCGGCGTTAGCGATCGTGGCAAAGGATTGGCGAAATCGCTGGCGCGCACTCGCGGGTGAATCATTTCATCGCCCGCCAATCCACCGCGGACCGTGCCGAAGATACGCAGCCGGCGTCCGACAGCCATCTGCTTGATCTGCGACGAATAGAAATTGAGAAAGCGCAATACCAGCTGACCGGTTTCATCTCGCACGGTAACCCGCAATTGCCGCCTGCCGCGATAAACGACATCGGCGGCGATCACTTCAGCCTCGACCTGCGCTTCGTTGCCTGCGACCAATTGCGCGATCGGCGTAATGCACGTTTCGTCTTCGTAGCGCAACGGCAAGTGCAATACAAAATCCCAATCGGATTTGAGTCCTGCGCGCCCAAGTCTTGCTGCGATCGTGTTACCCGGTGCAGCGCTGGCTTCGTTGGTACGGGGTTTGCGGGCAGCCAACTAGGATCACAAAACCAAAATCGCGTCGACTTCGAACTGTGCGCCGCGCGGCAAACTCGCGACACCGATGGTCGAGCGTGCCGGATAGGGTTTGGGCACCATCTCGCCCATGATCGCGTTGGCCTTTGCAAACTGCCCGAGGTCCGTTAGAAACAAGGTGAACTTCACCGCATTGGCGAGCGATCCGCCGCTGGCTTTGGCCACCGCCGCCAGATTCTTGAACGCCTGCCGCACCTGCGCCTCGAAGTCTTGACCCAGCTCTCCGGTTACCGGGTCGAGACCAATCTGCCCTGATGTAAACACGACCAGCCCAGTCTTGACCGCTTGTGAATAGGGGCCGATCGCCGAAGGCGCATCCGGAGTCGAAACGATTTCCTTGTTCATATGGGATCCTCCATGCGAAGTAACAAGAGGTAGCGCAGTCTAGCGGCGACGCGTAGTGCTGCGCTTGCTACGGCCATAGTCCGAGAAACCGGCTAGCATCCGCGCCCATGGAAAAGCGCGTTCGCTTTCGGTCGGCCTGGCTGCCTTGGGTGCTGCTGGCGCCACAGCTGGCGGTGATCGGCATCTTTTTCTTCTGGCCCGCCGCGCAGGCATTGCTGCAGTCGGTGCAGATTCAGGATGCTTTCGGAGCGACACGCGAGTTTGTCGGCCTTGAAAACTTTCGCCAACTGTTTGCCGACGAGACCTACATCGATTCGTTCAAGACGACGGCGGTGTTTTCGATATCGGTCGCCGGCTTCGGCATCACGATCGCTCTGGTGCTCGCGGTGTTTGCCGATCGCGTCATTCGCGGCGCCGGCTACAAGACGCTGCTGGTGTGGCCTTATGCGGTGGCGCCCGCGGTAGCCGGTGTGCTCTGGCTATTCATGTTCGCGCCATCGATCGGGATCATTCCGTTTGCGCTGCGCGAGGTCGGCTACGACTGGAACCATCTGCTGAATGGCGATCAAGCGATGGCATTGATCGTGATGGCTGCGGTGTGGAAGCAGATCAGCTACAACTTTCTGTTCTTTCTCGCGGGACTGCAGGCGATACCGAAATCGCTGATCGAAGCGGCGGCAATCGACGGCGCAGGGCCGTGGCGGCGCTTCTGGACGATCGTGTTTCCGCTGCTCTCGCCGGTGACATTTTTCCTGCTGGTGATCAACATCGTTTACGCGTTCTTCGAAACGTTCGCCATTATCGATGCGTCGACGCAGGGCGGCCCCGGCAAGGACACTGCCATTCTCGTTTACAAGGTGTACTACGACGGCTTCAAAGGACTGGATCTCGGCAGCTCGGCAGCCCAGTCGGTCGTGCTGATGGCAATCGTGATCGCTCTGACGGTCGTGCAGTTTCGTTACGTCGAGAAGAAAGTCCAGTACTGATGGTCGAGCGCCGTCCTGTCTTGACCGTGCTGACGCACCTGGTGCTGATTCTCGGTGTGCTAGTCGTCGCGTTCCCGGTTTACGTGACGCTGGTCGCATCGACGCATACCGCGCAGGCGATCGTGCAGGCGCCGATGCCGATGGTGCCGGGCGATCAAATGCTGCAAAACTACTCGGCGGTGCTGACGGGCAGCGATGCCGGCGCCGGCTCGGCGGCGCCGGTCGGACGCATGATGTTCGTCAGCCTGGTCAGTGCGTTGACGATTGCGCTCGGCAAGATTGCGATTTCACTGCTGTCGGCGTTTGCGATCGTCTACTTCCGATTTCCGTTTCGCAATTTCTTTTTCTGGGCCATCTTCGTGACATTGATGCTGCCGGTTGAAGTTCGAATCGGCCCGACTTACGAAGTCGTGTCCAACCTCGGCATGCTGAACAGCTACGCGGGGCTCACCATACCGCTGATCGCGTCGGCGACCGCCACATTCCTGTTCCGGCAATTCTTCCTTACGGTGCCCGATGAACTCGCCGAAGCCGCGCGCATCGACGGCGCGGGGCCGATGCGCTTTTTCTGGGATGTGTTGCTGCCGCTGTCGCGCACCAGTATCGCTGCGCTGTTCGTGATTCAGTTCATCTACGGCTGGAATCAGTATCTGTGGCCGCTGCTGGTGACGACCCAGGAGGACATGTACCCGGTGGTAATGGGCATCAAGCGCATGATCGCCGGCGGTGATGCGGCCAATGACTGGAACCTGATCATGGCCACCGCCATGCTGGCGATGCTGCCGCCTGCAATCGTCGTGCTGCTGATGCAAAAGTGGTTCGTCAAAGGTCTGGTGGAGACGGAAAAGTAAATGGCCTCGATCGAGCTCATCGACGTTCGCAAGAGTTACGGCGCGCTGCAGGTGGTGCATGGTATCGATGTCACGGTTGCCGACAGCGAGTTCGTCGTGCTGGTCGGCCCGTCCGGATGCGGCAAGTCGACGCTGTTGCGAATGGTGGCCGGCCTGGAGGAGATCAGCGCGGGCACGATCCGTATCGGCAACCGCGTCGTCAACGACCTCGAGCCGAAAGACCGCGACTGCGCGATGGTGTTCCAGAACTACGCACTCTATCCGCACATGAGCGTGTACGACAACATGGCCTACGGGCTGAAAAT